>CANOGC010000015.1 GCA_947565445.1 uncultured Clostridium sp.
AGTCACAAGTTAAAATATTATTTTTTAGGTGAACTAATCAAAAGTTATTGACATTATAATTTACATAATTTTAAGTTTCAAAATAGCTCCACGTGTCGGTTACGCTTTTCTTTTCGAAACCTGAGAGAAAAGAAAATGCCTAACCGACAGCAAGATGGAGCGGATTTTAATGTGCTTATCTAAATTGCATAATTTTTTCTATAGCTCTATCTGCAAGATAAGTATATTTTAGCTTTTTGTCTCTTATTTTTTCTCCTAGTTCTGGCAATATTCCAAAATTTGCATTCATTGGTTGGAATTTTTCATTCTCAGTACTTATATAGTTTGCTAATGCCCCTACCATTGTTGTATTTGGAAATTGTATACTATCTTTTCCTTGTAACCTATTTACTACATTAAGCCCTACTACCATACCAGAACTAATTGATTCTACATATCCTTCTACTCCTGTTATTTGCCCTGCAAAGTAAATATTGGGATTTTTCTTTAAGCAATATGTATTATCTAATAATTTTCCTCCATTAATGTATGTGTTTCTATGCATTACTCCATATTTTACAAATTCTGCATTTTTTAAACCTGGTATCATCGAAAATACTCTTTTTTGTTCTCCAAATTTTAAGTTTGTTTGAAATCCTACTAAATTGTATATTGTTCCATTTACATCATCTTGCCTTAGTTGAACAATTGCATATGGTCTATATCCTGTTCTTAAATCTGTAAACCCTACTGGTTTTAGTGGCCCAAAGCGAAGTGTGTCCCCTCCTCTTTTTGCCATTATTTCTATTGGCATACATCCTTCAAATATTTCTCTTTTTTCAAATTCATGTAGTGTTACAATTTCTGCATTTACTAGTTCATTTACAAATGCTTCATATTCTTCTTTGTTCATTGGTAAATTAATATAGCTTGCTTCTACGTTTTCTATTCTCTTTTTCCATGAATCTATATCTTCTTCTTTTCCTCTTTCTTGTTCATAACGGTCTCCATAGAATGCAATATTCATATCTATACTTTCTTTTGTTACTATTGGTGCTGCTGCATCATAGAAGTATAAATCCTCTTCTCCTGTTATTTTTTGTATGTTTTTTGCAAATGTATCTGATGTTAATGGCCCTGTTGCTATTATGGTAATATTGGGGTCTAATTCATTACCTGTGTATTCTTCGTTTATTATTTCTATATTAGGGTTTTGTTTTATATTTTTTGTTACTAATTCCGAGAATTTGTCTCTATCTACTGCTAATGCTTGTCCTGCTGGTACACAAGTTTTATCTGCACATTTTATTAATAATGAATCTAATATACGTAGTTCTTCTTTTAATAGTCCACATGCATTTGTATGCAAGTTTGATTTAAATGAGTTGCTACATACTATTTCTGCTAAGTTTTTATTTGAATGCGCATTAGAAAATTTTGTTGGTTTCATTTCATATAGTTTTACTTTATATCCTTTTTTTGCAATTTGATATGCTGCCTCACATCCTGCAAGGCCTCCTCCTATTATATTTACTGTTTCGTCCATGTTATATCTCCTTATTTTAAGTAATGGACGAGAATATAACTATCCCCGCCCATCTGATTTGCTGCTTTTTTATTTTGTATTTTCGCAGCTCTGGTTGCCTACTGTGCAGGATGTCTTACATGCCGACTGGCAAGATGTTTGGCATTCTCCACAGCCACCTTTTTTCATTGACTCTTTGTAGTCACGAGTTGTTAATGTCTTGATATGTTTCATATGCATATCTCCTTTCAATGAATATATACGATTTTCTCTTTATTGAGGTAAATCTTTATTATTATACCATGTATTTACTATTTATTCAAATAATTTCATTATATCTTCTTTCGATAGTTTACTAATAAATGATGTTTTTGTGTCTAGTACATCATCTATTAGTTTTGCTTTTTTCTGTTGTAGTTCATATATCTTTTCTTCTATTGAGTTTTTGGTTATTAGCTTATATACTTGTACATTGTTTTTTTGCCCTATACGATATGCTCTGTCTGTTGCTTGGTTTTCTGCAGATAGATTCCACCATGGATCATAGTGTATTACCATGTCTGCTCCTGTTAGGTTTAGCCCTGTTCCTCCTGCTTTTAATGAAATTAAAAACACTTTTACATCTGGGTTTTGGTTAAATTCATCTACTAGTCCTATTCTATCACTTACTTTTGTTTGCCCTGTTAGTTTAAAATATGTTATATTTTCCTTTTTTAGTTCTTTTTCTATTATTTCAAACATTGCTGTATATGTAGAAAATAGTAATATTTTGTGTCCACTTTCTACCATTTCTTTTACTAGTTCAATACATTGTATAAGTTTGCTAGATTCCCCTTTGTAGTTTTCTAAAAATAAGCTTGGGTGACAGCATATTTGCCTCAACCTCGTTAATAGTGCTAATATTTGTATCTGGCTCTTTTCAAATCCTACTGTATTAATTTGTTCTTGTAATTCGTTTTGTGCTTCTGCTAAATATGATAGATATACTTTTTCTTGTTCTTCTTCCATTTCATTATTTAATACTGTTATTATTTTATCTGGAAGTTCTGTTAGAACTTCTTTTTTTGTTCTTCTTAAAATGAATGGTTCTATTAACATTCTAAGTTTATTCATTGTTTCTTCATTTTGGTCTCTTACTATTGGCATTTCATATTCTTCTTTAAATTTTTTATATGAAAATAAATATCCTGGCATTAGGAAATCAAATATTGACCATAGTTCTGATAATGAGTTTTCTATTGGTGTACCTGTTAGAGCAAATTTTGTTTTTGCGTTTAGTTCTTTTACTGCTTTTGCATTTAAGGTATTACTGTTTTTCATATATTGTGCTTCATCTGCTATTATATAACTAAATTCATAATTATGTTTTTTATATGTTTCTATATCTCTTTTTAGTAAGTCATATGAAGTGATTACAACATCTGTATTTGGAATTTGCTCTATTTGACTTTCTCTATTTACTGCTGTTCCAGTTATTACTTCTGTTTTTATTTCACTTGCAAATTTTTCTATTTCTGCTTTCCAGTTTAGTGTTAGTGAACTTGGGCATACTACTATTACTGGCTTTTTATCTTCTTTTACATTTTCTTTATATGCTAGTATAAGTGATATTACTTGAAGGGTTTTTCCGAAGCCCCATGTCGTCTGCTAATACTCCTCCAAATCCGTATTCGTCTAATGTTTTTAACCATTTAAATCCTACTTTTTGATATTGTCTTAGTGTATTATTTAAGCTTTTGGGTATTTTTAATTCTTGTATATCTATTTTGTCTTCTATGTTTTCTACTATCTTTTTATATTTCTCATCTTTTTTTATAGTTGTATTATCAATTTTTTCTAGAATTCTGTTTAAATATAAAGTTCTATACATTGGAAGTTTTATATTTCCTTCTTCTAGTTCTTTGTAGCTAATTTCACTACCTTTCATTAAGTTTTCTAAAAAGTCTATGTCTTCGTTTTGTTCTAATGATAAGAAATCTCCATTTTTTAACCTATGGTATTTCTTTTTTAGCGTGTATTTTGCAAGAATTTCTTTTAATTCATTTTTATCAAAGTTTAAGTTTTCTAAACTTATGTTTAATAAATTGTTTTCTATTTTTACTCCTAATGCTGTCATTTTAGGCTTTTTTATTTGCTTGCTACTAAAGTCTTCTGATGCTAATACTTCAAATTTTTGCATATATTCATTTATTCCGTCTGATAAGAAATCATATATTTTTTCGTCATCTGATAGTATAAATTGGAAGTTTTTGTTATCTAACATAAATCCCGTTTTTCTAAATAGATTTAAGCTTTCAGCTTCTTCTAATGTGCTTCTTGGTATATTGGGGTTTTCTTGTATTGGGTTAAATTCCTCTTCTCCGTAGCAAAATTTTACTTTCGCTATAATATAGTTTTTATCATTAAATTCTAAAAATACTTTTACTCCTAATTTCTCTGGTATGTATTTTTCTATTTCTTGTTTGTCTATTTCTCCTAAATCTATGCTTTCTTTGGCTTTTGGCATTATTATGGAGAAGAAATTTGGAATTTCTTCTTTTGAAAATCTCATTTTTGTTGTGTAATTTCTTTTATATGCATCTAATAGTTTTAGTGTTGTTTCTTGGTATTGTTTTGTACAACGATGTAAGTAGCCCTTATATAAAAAGTATACATATTCTTTTCCTTGTAATATTTCATAATCTTTGTGTGATTCTATATTGCAGTTTAATGAATATTCATCTTTTCCTGTTTTTTCTAGCTTAAATTTTATATCTGGTTTTTCATCTATAAATGTTAGCATTTCTGAATTGTATGATTTTTCTATTGCTATTTCTTTTCCTTGTAATATTTCAAATAGTTCGTCTAATATGGTATTTGATAGTATTATGCTGTCTGAATTTAGTACTTTCCCAAAATATCTATATCTGCTATTTGCGTTACTATTTACATATTTTATTGTTTCTGCATGTTTTAGTATGAAGTTTAACATTGGTTTTGCTTCTTCTGAAAATGATGTTTCTTCATGTATGAAGTTTAGTTTTGCTCCATACCTATATGCCTTTTTATTTATCATTTTATCGTAAAAATCTGTTATATCTTTTAATTTATATAGTTGCTTTTTGGTTCCTATTTTGAATTCTATACTTAATTCATTTGAATAGTTATCGTATACTAATTTTGGTACAATACTAACATTTGTATCTAATGAGTCTTCTACTATTTCGTCTGGTTCATCTATTATTTTCATTTCATCTTCATAGAATGTGTTGATTACATCTTTAAATTCTGGGTATTTTTTTGCTTTTTGTGTATAATTGTTTTCATTATATTTTGGATTGCCGTCAACCTCTAACAGTGTTGCTACAATATGTTTGCATGCTGCATAACGCTTATGGTAATCTTCACATTCACATTCTGCTTGTTCTAGTTCTCCATTTTTCACACCAACTTTTACTTTATAGTAATCGTAGTTTCCTTCTACTTCCGCATGAATCCAAAAATTGTTTCTATCTTCATATAAAATTTCTTCTATATCAACTCGTTTTTCTCTTACATACTTTCTTGCCTTAGATAATCGCTCTATTCCTGCTTCTTCATATATTTCTCTTGCTATTCTTTGATTAATGTACATGTTTTCTCCCCTTTTAATATGATTTATCATTATATCACATTTTTCGGCTTTTGGAATATGTAAAATGAATTTTTAGAAAAAATACGTAAGATTTTGTTTCTTACGTATTTTATATTTCTTATTTACTTAGTTCTTTGTATCTTTTTATTTTCATTGTTGATGTTTTTTCAAATTCGCCTTCTTTTATTTCTAATGCTTTTACCGCTTTGTATGATGTTAGTTTTTTGTTTACTTCTTTTATTTTATTCCATAAAATTTTATAGATTTCTTCTTTGTTTAGTTCGCCATGTAATTCTTTTATTTTGTCATAATCTGGTAATACTCTTGCTGTTATTATTAGTTCTTTTTCTTCTTTTTTGCTTTCTTTATCTGGTTTTGCTCCATATACCATAGATTCTTTTATCTCATCTATTTTGTCTAACATCATTTCGATTTCTTCTGGATATATGTTTTTTCCGTTTTGTGTAACTATTACGTTTTTACTTCTTCCTGTAATGAATATATATCCATTTTCATCAATATAGCCAATATCTCCTGAACGGAAATAGCCTTCTTCATCTATTACTTCTTTTGTTGCTTCTTCATCTTCGTAATACCCTATCATTAGTGTTGGTGTTTTTATTAGGATTTCCCCTTCCCCTTTTTCGTTTGGGTTTTCTATTTTTATATCTGCTTGCACTATTGCTTTTCCACATGAACCTACACATGGGTTGTATTCTGGTGTTAGTGCTGAAATTGGTGCTGTTTCTGTTAGCCCATATCCTTGTAAGAAGGTTATCCCTATGTCTTGTAGCCATAGCCCTACTTTTTTATCTATTGGTGCTGCTGCACATACTATTATTCTTAGGTTCCCGCCTAAGTTATCGTATATTTCTTTAAATACTTTCCTTTTTATATCTATTCCTGCTTTTTTTAATGCATTTGTAACTGATATCATTGTGTTTACTATTTTGTCTTTTTTACTGTTTACTATTTTTTCGTTTATTTTCTTGTGTAAACTTTCTGCTAATAATGGTACTGCTAAAATTGCTGTTGGTTTTGCTTCTTGTAGGTTCTGTACTATATATCGTAACCCTTCACATACTGCTATTGATGCTCCATTTGCTATTGGTAATAGAAATCCTATTGTTGATTCATAGCAGTGGTGTAATGGTAATATAGAAAATAGCCTATCCTTTGGGTATATTTTTACATATGCTGATACTGCGTTTATGTTTTCGGCTAAGTTTCTATTGTTTAGCATTACTCCTTTTGAGTTTGATGTTGTTCCTGATGTGAAGAATAGTATTTTGAATTCTTCTTCATCTATTTGAATTTTTTCAAATGAGTCATTTCCTGCTTTTATTATGTTTTTTCCTGCATCTATTAAGTATTGTATTCCTACATTTTTGCCGTTTATTTTTTCTTCTGATTGCATTTTGATGAAGTATTGTACTTCTGGCATTGTTTCTTGTATTTTTTTTATGTCTTCTTCTCTTTTAGTAGAGTATATGATTGCAGATGCTTTGGAACGTTTTATTATATTTTCTAGTTCGTTTAATGGTAGTTCTCTATCTGTCGGTACTGCTATTCCTACTCCACATAGCATTGCCATATATGATACATACCATCCATACTGTGTTTCACCTATTATCATTACTCTTTTATCTTTTAAGTTTAGTAAATGTATTAGTGCTGTTCCTAATGCTAGTACATCACTTCCAAATTCTTCATATGTTGTTGTTTTATATGATTCTTTATGGTTTGGTTTTTCTAAAATACATGGACGGTTTGGGTATGTTTTTATGGCTCTTAGGAAGAATTCTTTTACTGTTTTATAGTGTGTTATTTCTTCATATGGTGTAGTACAGTTTCTTAGGTTTTTCTTTTCTATATTTTCAAAGTCTATTTCTTCTAGCATGTCTGTATTTATTTTCATTTTTTTGAATTTCATTTTTGGTATTTTTATATCATGTATTCCCATTTTTAGTTCCCCCTATCTTTATTATTATATATCAAAACAGATTTTTTATCATTATACTATGTGGTCAGTTTGTATTAACTGGTTATATTAGATAGAATTATAATATATAAAATACTCGCGAACCGTCGCCATTCCCCAATGAAACTGTACAAAATGTGTAAACACATTTTGACGGTTTCTATTGGTCCCCACTTATGGCTCCGAGATTCTTCGCTTATATTTTATATATTATAATCCTATTTAATTAGATTTCTAATAAATTTTTCTTAGTTTTGCTACAAAAAAGCCTTCGTATAATTCATTTGGTGGTATGCATATTGTTCCTTTTATTTTTACTGGTAATAGTGGTAAATCTTTAGTTGTTATTGGTATAATTTCTATTTTTCCTGCTTTTACAAATTGCTTTATAATATCTTCATTTTCTTCCTCTAATATTGAACATGTAGAATATACCATTTCATGTCCTTTTTTTAATATCGTAACTGCTTTAGTTAATAGTTTTTTTTGTGTTTCTACTGATTTTTTTATTAGTTTTTCTGTAAATATTTCTTTTATTTTTGGATTTTTACTATTTAGTGTTCCACTTCCACTACATGGTGCATCTAATAGAATTTGGTCAAATGCAAAAAAGTCCTCTAAGTTCCTTGCATCTTTTTGCATTATATATACACTGCTTGCTCCTTGTTTTTCTATATTGTATTTTAATCGTTCTAACCTAATTTTGTTTATTTCACATGCTGTAATATGTGCCATATTGTTTGATAATGCTGCAATCTCAGTTGTTTTTCCTCCGTGGTGCTGCTGCCATATCTAATATGTCTGTGTTTTGTTTTGGGTTTAGTATTATTGGTGGTAACATTGATGATAAGCTTTGTAGATATATTTCTCCGTTTTTATATAAACTTAATTCCATAATTTGCTCTTTTTGTGCATTTTCTATTATGAATGCATTTTCATACCATATTACATTAGCGTATGTGATGTTACTATCTTCTAGTGTTTGTTGCACTTGTTCTTTGGTTGTTTTTAGTGTGTTTACTCTAAATGTGACTGGTCTTTTATATATATATCCTTTTATTATCTCTTTAGCTAAATCTTTTCCATATTGCTTGTCTAGTTTTTCACTTAAAAATTCTGGAATATCTACTTTTTGTTCCATATGCTTCTTCCTTTCTTTCACAATTGTAGCACATTTTTTATATATGTTCAAATATAACAATAAAAAGGAGCAGATGCCCCTTTTTTTATTCTATCTCATCTTCGCATTCTTCAAATTGTGAATTGTATAGTTTTGCATAAAATCCGTCTTTTTTTAGTAGTTCTTCATGTGTTCCTTGTTCTACTATGTCTCCATGGTCCATTACTAGTATTAAATCTGCATTTTTTATTGTAGATAGCCTATGTGCTATTATAAAACTTGTTCTACCTTTCATTAGATTATCCATGGCTTTTTGTATTTGTTGTTCTGTTCTTGTGTCTATTGAGCTTGTTGCTTCATCTAGTATTAGTATTTCTGGATCTGTTAATATTACTCTTGCTATTGTCATTAGTTGTTTTTGTCCTGCTGATATGTTACTTGATTCTTCCCCTATTACCATATCATATGATTTTGGTAGTGTTTTTATAAAGTGATGTACATGTGCTGCTTTTGCTGCTTCTATTACTTCATTGTCTGTTGCTTCTGGTTTTCCATATTTTATATTGTCTTTTATTGTTCCTCCAAATGTCCATGTGTCTTGTAGCACCATTCCAAACATTCTACGTAGTTCACCACGTTCGAAGTCTTTTATGTTATGCCCATCTACTAAAATTGCTCCTTTGTTCACATCATAAAACCTCATAAGTAGTTTTACTATTGTGGTTTTTCCTGCTCCTGTTGGCCCAACTATTGCTATTTTTTGACCATCTTTTATGTGTGCATTAAAATCGTTAATTATTATCTTATCATCATCATATCCAAATTGTATATGGTCAAATGTTACATTTCCTTTTAGCCCTTTTGTGCTTGCCGGATTTCCTATTGTTCCTACTTCCTCTGGTTCTTCTAAGAATATGAATACTCTTTCTGCTGCTGCTACCATTGCTTGTAACATGCTTGATACTTGTGCTATTTGGTTTATTGGCTGGGTAAATTGTTTGTTGTATTGTATAAATGATTGGATATTTCCTACTGTAATTCTTCCTTTTATTGCAAGATATCCTCCTAATATTGATACTGCAACATATCCTATGTTTCCTACAAAGTTCATTACTGGATGGATAAGCCCTGATAAGAATTGTGATTTCCAACCTGAATTATATAGTGTATCATTTGCTTTTTCAAATTCCTCTAATGCTTTTTCTTCTCCATTAAATGCTTTTACTATGGTATGCCCTCCATAGATTTCTTCTACTTGGCTATTTACATGCCCTAAGTATTCTTGTTGTGCCTGAAAGTATTTTTGTGATTTTCCTACTATTATTTTTACGATAAATGCTGTAATTGGTAATATGAATAGTGATATTAGTGTCATTACCCAACTAATAGAAAACATCATTATTAGTATTCCAATAATTGTACATATTGATGTTATTATTTGTGTGATGCTTTGGTTTAGGTTTTGGCTAATGGTATCAACATCGTTGGTTATTATTGATAGCACTTCTCCATGTGTTTTTTTATCAAAATAGTGCATTGGTAAATGGTTTATTTTTACGGCAATATCATTACGTAGTTTGTATGTTATTTTTTGTGATATTCCTGTCATAGTAAAACCTTGTATGAATGAGAATATTGCACTAATTATATATAGCCCTAATAGTGTTAGTAGTATTTTTGCTATGTTTTCAAAATTAATACCATTTCCACCAGATATTTTGCTCATTATTCCTGTAAATATTTCTGTTGTGGCATTTCCTAGTATTTTGGGTCCTACTATTGTAAATATTGTACTTGCTACCGCAAAGATTAATACTATTACCATTGGTATTTTATAGTTTGCAAGATAGTCTTTTATTAATTTTTTTGTTGTTCCTTTAAAGTCTTTAGCTTTTTCTGCTACTCCCATATGTCCCATTCCTCCTGCCATAGGAGGTTTTTTATGTATGTTTGCCATTATTCTAGTTCCTCCTCTCCGAAGTTGTGATAATGCTATTTCTTTATATGCTTCACATGTTTTTATTAATTCTGAATGTGTTCCTTTTCCTACCATTTTTCCTTCTTCTATTACAATAATTTGATCTGCGTTTAGTATTGTACTAATTCTTTGTGCAACTATTATTACTGTTTTGTTTTTTGTTTCTTTTGCTAATGCTTCTCTTAGGTTTGCGTCTGTTTTTAAGTCTAGTGCTGAAAAGCTATCATCAAATATGAATATTTCTGGGTCTATTGCAATTGCTCTTGCTATTGATAGACGTTGCTTTTGCCCTCCTGATACATTGGTTCCTCCTTGTGAAATAGGAGATTTATATCCTTCTTCTTTTGCTATAATAAATTCTTCTGCTTGTGCTATAGCTGCTGCTTTTTCCATTTGTTCTTTATTTAATTTTGTATTTCCATATTTTATATTTGTTTCTATTGTTCCTGAAAATAGCATTCCTTTTTGTGGTACAAATCCTATTTTTGCTCTTAAGTCTTTTTGTGATACTTCTTTTACATTGATTCCGTCTATTAATAGTTCTCCTCCTGTTACATCATAAAAACGTGGTATTAAGTTTACTATTGTAGATTTTCCGAGAACCTGTGCTTCCTATAATTGCTGTTGTTTTTCCGTGGTTTGGCTATAAAGTTTATATCACTAAGT
This sequence comes from uncultured Clostridium sp., assembly GCA_947565445.1. Taxonomy (GTDB): domain Bacteria; phylum Bacillota; class Clostridia; order TANB77; family CAG-508; genus RGIG8482. The sequence continues at coordinate 10,863 of CANOGC010000015.1, forward strand.
GATTCTGAGTCTGCATCTGGATATCTAAATGATACGTTTCTAAATTCTACTAACCCTTTTTTGCTTTCATCAAATTGTTTTGGTGTATCTATATCTCTAATTTTAGGCTCTGTTTCTAGTACTTCATTAATACGTTTTGCAGATACTCCTGCTCTTGGTAGCATAATTGATATCATTGATATCATTAGGAAACTCATTATTATTTGCATTGTGTATTGTATGAATGCCATCATGTCTCCTACTCCGTATTATCCCTTCGTCTACACTGTGTCCTCCTACCCAAATAATAAGTAGCATTACTGAGTTCATAATAAACATAAGTGCTGGCATCATCATGCTCATTGCACGGTTTACAAATACATAGGTTTTCATTAAGTCTTTGTTTGCATTGTCAAAACGTTCTTCTTCTCTTTGTTCTGTATGGAATGCACGTATTACTGGAAGTCCTGTTAGTATTTCTCTTGATACTAAGTTTAGTTTGTCTATTAATTGTTGTAGTTTTTTAAATCTTGGCATTGCTACTATAAATAGTACTAATACAACTCCTATAACTAACAAAACAGCAAGCCCTATAATCCAAGCCATTGATGTGTTACTGTTTGCTAATACTCTTAAAAAGCCTCCTATTCCCATTATTGGTGCATACACAACTACACGAAATAGCATTGATATTAACATTTGTATTTGTTGTATGTCGTTTGTGTTACGTGTGATTAGTGAGGCTGTTGAAAAATTGCTAATTTCTTCTTTTGAAAAGCTTAGTACTTTTTTAAATACTTTGTTTCTTAAGGTTTTTCCTAATTGTGCTGCTACTTTTGATGATAGTAGCATTATGCTTATTGCTGATACCATACTTATAAATGCTACTCCTAGCATTTGAAGCCCTATTTCTATAATGTAGTTTGTATCTCCATTTACAATTCCTATATTTACAATTTTTGAAGTATATTCTGGTAATTTTAAATCTGCCCAGGCTTGTAAGCATAGTAATAGTACTATTATTACTACTGATATCCATGTTTTTTTCAAATTCTTTAATATTTTAAACATTGTTTTCTTTCCTTTCTATAGTAGTCTTATATTATATATAAATAATGCCACAAATGTCAATGCATTTGTGGCTTGTATTTTGTAAATTTTATGTGAATTTTGTTATTTGTTACTGTTCAGACTATAACAAAGAAGAAGGTCTGCGAAGGCATACAAGAACCCACAGTCGCCTATCGGCGCCAGCCCCCTTATTAAAGGGGCTCTCTTGCAAAGCTTCGTAAGTTCTTATAAAATGAGTCTGAACAGTAAGCAAAAATTTTACTTTTAGTATAATTTGTATTGACTTTTTGTAAATAGCATGTTATTATTGTTTATGCAGATAATTGGTTATACTTCGGAAATGTGGTTATCACCCTATTTTACATATGAGAAAGGGGTGATGTTTATGAATAAATTACTTTTAAAATGTTTTATTATTTCCATAATAATAAATATACTATTAACATTCATAATATTTGCCTTATTTATTACTATAATAATGGCATAAAAAAGCTACATTTCTGATGACCGTCGGAAATGTAGCATAAAATAAATTAACCAACGATAACCACACTTTTGTGGATAACCATTTATCTGCTTTTATTATATCACATTTTTAAGAAAAGTAAATACTTTTAGCCAAATTTCGCTTTAGTTTTTTGTTAATATTTACTTTATTGTTTAAAATATATTGTTATGTATTAACTTATTTTAAGTTTTTTATTCTTTCTATTGCTTCTATGGTGTTTTCTCTTGAACCAAATGCTGTTAATCTAAAATATCCTTCTCCACTTGGTCCAAACCCAACTCCTGGTGTTCCTACTACATTTGCTTTTTCTAATAGGTAATCGAAAAATTCCCATGATGTATACCCATCTGGCACTTTTAACCAAATGTATGGTGCATTTTTTCCTCCAAATACTTCATATCCTGTTTGTTTTAGCCCATCTAACATAATTTGTGCATTTTCTTTATAATATTTGATGTTTTCTTGTATTTGTTTTCTTCCCTCTTCTGTATATATGCTTTCTGCTGCTCTTTGTGTTATATATGGTACTCCATTAAATTTTGTACATTGCCTACGGTTCCATAGTTTATTTAAAAATACTTCTTCTCCTTCTTTAGTATATGCTTTTAGTTCTTTTGGGATTACTGTATAGGCACATCTTACGCCTGTGAATCCTGCTGTTTTTGAGAAACTTCTAAATTCTATTGCAACTTCTCTTGCTCCTTCTATTTCATATATACTATGTGGTACATTTTCTTCACTTATAAATGCTTCATATGCTCCATCAAATAAGATGACTGCTTTATTTTCTTTTGCATATTTTACCCAAACTTTAAGTTGTTCTTTTGTTAGTACTGTTCCTGTTGGGTTGTTTGGAAAGCATAGGTATATCATGTCTACTTTTTCTTTTGGAAGTTCTGGTATGAAGTTGTTTTTTGCTGATACTGGCATATATACTATGTTTTCGTATTGGTCTTTTTCTTTGTTATATGTTCCTGTTCTTCCTGCCATTATGTTTGTGTCTAGATATACTGGATATACTGGGTCTGTAATAGCTACAATATTATCTGTTCCAAATATTTCTCCTATGTTTCCTGTGTCACATTTTGCTCCATCTGATACAAATATTTCGTCTTTATCTATTGTAACTCCTAATGTTTCGTAATCGTATTTTGCTATTTTTTCTCTTAAAAAGTCATACCCTTGTTCTGGCCCATATCCACGAAATGTTTCTTTTTTTAGCATTTCGTCTGTTGCTTTTTTTATTGTTTCTCCTACAACTGGTGCTAGTGGCAATGTTACATCTCCTATTCCTAGTTTTATTACTTTTTTATCTGGATTTTCTTCTGTATATTTTGCTATTTTTTTTGCTATTGTAGAAAATAAATAGCTGTCTTGTAATTTTAAATAATTTTCATTAATTGTTATCATAATAAATTCCTCTTTTCTTTTTATATTTTTTATGTTATAATAGTATCTGTATTAAAATACTTTTATAAGGAGGTACCATATGGCTAAAAAGCGCAAAGGAGATACTAAGCCCAAAGGGCATAAGCATTGGAGACCAGAAGACATAGCTACCATTATGGACAGTTTGTCTCCCAAACGACATTCAGATCATCAGCAATGTCGTTCGGATAAGGTTCTCAACAATAACAATAAGCATTGTGCATATTAAAACTAAATATTGGTACTAGAGAGAGGGATGTTGTTTTATCCCTCTTCTTCTAATTCTCCTTCAAATACTGTAACTGCTGGCCCTATCATATATATATGATTATTTTCTTTGTTCCATTTTATTTGTAAATCTCCCCCTAATAGTTTTACTGTTACATTATCTTTAGTTAATCCATTTAAGTTACATGCTACTGCTACTGCACTTGCTCCTGTTCCACATGCATATGTTTCTCCTGATCCTCTTTCCCATACTCTCATTTTTATTGTGTTTTTATCTACAATTTGTACAAATTCTATGTTTGCTTTTTCTGGAAAATGCGTATCTACTTCTAGTTTCTTTCCATATTTCTCCACATCAAAGTCTCTCAAGTTATCCACAATTGTGATTGCATGTGGATTTCCTACCGATACACATGTAAATGTAAATTTTTTTCCTTCTGCTTGTAGTTTTAAGTTTTTTACTGGATATTCATCTGATATTACTGGAATACGTTCTGGCTCTAATATTGGCTCTCCCATATCTACTTCTACTGTTTGCACTTTCCCCTCTTCTACTTGTAGTTTTAATTTTTTTACTCCTGCTAATGTTTCTACTGTAATTTCTGTTTTGGAAGTTAGCCCTTTATCATAAACAAACTTTCCAACACATCTAATTCCATTTCCACACATCTGAGCTTCCGAACCATCTGCATTAAACATTCTCATTTTGAAGTCACTAGTTTTACTTTTGCATATTAGGATAAGACCATCTGAACCAATTCCAAAATGTCGATTACTAACAAATTGAGCTAGGTTTGAAATGTCTTTAGGGACATCCACTTTTGTGTAGTCCATATAGACATAGTTATTACCTAGCCCATGCATTTTTGTAAATTTTAACATAAAGATCACCTTCTAATAGGTTTAAATTAACGAAAAGAATATATTTATATCCTTCTTGCTTGCTATTTTATCATATGTGCTTTTCTTTGTAAAGATGATTATTTTTTAAGTTGTCAACTTTACTAAAGTTTTATAATTTACCTTATTTTTTTATTCTATTTTTTTATAATTTGCATATTCTTTAATAATCATTTTTATGGAGGTTTTTATATGTTTGCAAATTATAGATTTTTCACAAAAATTGTTTTTGTTTGTGTTGTTATAAGTTTTATTTTTCCTGTTTTTTCTTTTGCAAGTGATACTTTTATGTGGTCAGACTATGATGCTACTTCTATGGTAAGTAGTAATATTACTACTCGGGGCTGAAACTTCTAATCCTCTTAATTTAGAGTGTGGTAGTGCTATTTTAATTGAACAAAATACTGGCAAGATTTTATATGACCATAATATGCATGAACAGTTACGCCCTGCTAGTGTTACTAAGGTTATGACTATTCTTCTTATTATGGAGGCTTTGGATAGTGGTGTAATTTCTTTAGATACACCTATTCCTTGTAGTGAAAATGCAAGTTCTATGGGTGGTTCTCAAATTTGGCTTGATGTGAAAGAGTCTTTAACTGTAAATGAAATGTTAAAGGCTATCTGTGTTGTTTCTGCAAATGATTGTACTGTTGCTATGGCAGAGTATTTGGCAGGTTCTGAGGAAGCTTTTGTTGCTAAAATGAATGAAAAGGCTAAAATGCTTGGTATGAATGATACTACTTTTAAAAATTGCCATGGTATTGATGAGGATGGTCATGTAACGTCTAGCTATGATATTTCTTTAATGTCTCGTGAGTTATTGGTAAATCACCCTAGTATTACTAATTATACTACTATTTGGATGGATAGTTTACGTGATGGTAAGTCTTCTTTAGTTAATACAAATAAGCTAATCCGTAATTATAAAGGGGCTACTGGATTAAAAACTGGTTCTACTTCTGTTGCTTTATACAATTTATCTGCTAGTGCTACTAGAGATGATTTATCTTTGATTGCTGTAATTATGAAGGCTCCTACTACTAAGGTTCGTTTTAGTGAAGCTACTAAGTTATTAGATTATGGTTTTAGCACTTATTCTTATGGCGAGTTTGGTAAAAAGGATGATGTTATAAAGCAGATTTCCGTAGCAAAAGGAACAAAAAATGAGGTTAATGCTATTTTAGAGAATTCTTGTGGTGCTTTAACTAAAAAAGGTGAAGAAAAAAATCTTGTGCAGAATGTGAATTTAGCTGATTCTGTTCAGGCTCCAGTTTCTAAAGGGCAAGTTTTGGGTGAAGTAACATATTCTTTAAATGATGAAGTTGTTGGTAGGTCTAATATTGTTGCTGAAAGTGATGTTTCTAGTATGTCATTGTGGAGTATTACGGGACAGTTGTTTCAGACTTGGTATCAGCTGATTAGATAGATTCTATTAACAGATTATCCACAAAAGTTATCCACACATGTGGAAAACTTTTGTGGATATTTTATACCTCTTTTGTTGACATTATTCGCTTTTTATTTTATTATATCTAAAGAACTTTTAAGGAGGTTATTATTTATGAACAATTTAGAGTCACATTTATTTGAAACAAATGCTGTTAAAGTATGCCATGGTGATAAGCCTTTTTGGTTAACTTCTGGAAAACTTAGTGCTTATTTTATTAATACACATTTTGTTTATGGTAGTGAAGCTGATGCTAATGATTTATTAACTTTTATTAATGAAAATAAAAATGATGCTTTATCTCTTCCAAAGAAATTACTTGATAAAGTTAAGTTACAATATGATAATAATAAAATTTATCGTACTGTAATTGATGAAATGGTTTCTTTTGTGAAGAATAATATTTCATTAGAGGATATTGATTATGTTTCTGGTGGAGAAAGAAGAGATTGGTTTTTTTCTATTATTATCTCATATTTGTTAGATAAGCCACATATTACTATTTACAAGGATTCTTCTGCTTATATAAGTGATAGTAAAATGGAAAATACGGAAGCTATTTCTTCTATTTCAGGTAAAAAGGTACTTCATGTAACAGATTTAATTACTTATGCTACTAGTTTTATTCGCTCTTGGATTCCAGCTATTCAAAATTTAGGTGGAGAATTAATTTGGGCTTTATCTGTTGTTGATAGAATGCAAGGTGGAAAAGAACGTTTAGAAGATTTAGGTATTAAGTCTTATAGTTTAGTTGGTATTGATGAAAATTTATTTAAAGATGCTTTTGAAAATGGATTAATTGATGATGTTCAATTTAATTTAGTTTGTGAATTTATTAAAGATCCTGAAGAAAGTATGAATAAATTTGTAAAGGCACATCCAGAATATATTACTGAGTCATTAGATTCTGATGCTAATAAAAAGGATGGACGTGTACAGCTTTGTATTGATAGCCATTTTTATGGATTATAGAATTTGACATATAAGAAAATAAATGCTAAAATATACTTGACGTCAAAAATAGTAGGTCTTTCAAATGGACATAAAAAGAGTAGGAAGTGCTTTTCCTACTCTTTTCCTTTACTAATCACTTAAATATTTTATAATTAAATAAAGTATGTAAGCTTTTAGTATCTTTAGTATGTCTTTCAAAGAACAACCCTCCTTTCTACCTTTTGGAGAAAGGCTTTTACATTATACATTTGTTTTTACAAAAAGTCTATATTTCTATTACTTTTTTCCAAGTTTTACTTTTACTGGTGTAGTAATTCCTCTTCTTAATACTTGAAGTTCTACTTCATCTCCTGGCTTTTTGGTATATATATATCTTCTTAGTTCTGTCATTTTATTTATAGATTTTCCATCTATTTTTGTTATTATATCATTTGGTTTTATTCCTGCATTTTCTGCCGCTCCATTGTTTGTTACATCTATTACATATATTCCATTTTCTATGTTAATACTTCCATCTATATATGGTATTACTTCTTTGTCATATGCATATATCCCTAAGCTTGCTTCTTCGAAATTTCCTTCTTCCATATAGCTTTTTAATATTGGTTTTATTAAATTGATTGGTGTTGCAAATCCTATTCCTTCTGCTGATGTGATTTTTACTGAGTTTATTCCTATTACTTTTCCTTCTACGTTTATTAATGGTCCCCCACTATTTCCTGGATTAATTGTAGCATCTGTTTGGATTAAGTCTTCCATATATGAACTTTTTTCCTCTTCTTCTATTTTTATTGTTCTATCTTTTGCACTTATTATTCCACTTGTTACTGTTCTTTGAAATTCAAACCCTATTGGATTTCCTATTGCATATACTGTTTCTCCTACTTTTATATTGTCTGAGTCACCAAGTGCTACATATGGTAAGCCTTTTGCATTTATTTTGATTATTGATAAGTCTAAGTCTGAATCTGACCATACTACATTTGCGTTATAGTTTTTTCCGTTTTCTAATGTAACATAGCAATTACTGTATTTTGCTCCTGATACATGTTCATTTGTTAATACATATCCATTTTCTGATACAATGATTCCTGTTCCTAATCCTAGTTTTGTTGTTCCATCTTTTAAGAATATGGATGTTCCATTGTTTTTTAACTTTGAAATTCCTACTACACAGTTTGATACTTCTTCTATCATTTCTGATATTGTTTTATTGTTTTGCTTTACTTCTTCTACCTTTTTTGTTGTTTTTTCTGCCATATAATTTCCGAGTTCCGATTATTTGTTTTTGCAATATCTATGTTTATGTACCAGTTGAATAGATAAAATCCAGATATTGTTAAGAAAAATAAAATACTCATTGTAATTACAAAAATTCTTGTGTTGTCTCTTATTTTTGATTGTTTTTGTTTTATTTTCATAGAACACCTTCTTTGCTTTTTTTTAAGTTTTTCCATTTTTTATTTTTTTAATCGGTTTGTTTGATATTTTCTGTTTTCCACTTTTTACTGCATATATATATTTTTTGTTACATAAATATTACAATCATATTTAGTTTTGGTAACATCTACCAAAAACATTTATTTTTTATGGTTTTAATTATATAATTTTATACAATATTAAGGACTTTTGTCCTTTTATGGGGACGTTTAATTTTAGGGGGTTTTTATGGAGAAAAATCTATTTGATTTAACTGCACCACAAAAGTCTATTTGGCTTACTGAACAAGTGTATAAAGGTAGCAATATAAATAATATTTGTGGTAGTTTATTTATCAAAGAAAAAGTTGATTTTAATATATTTGAAGAAAGTATTAGGCTATTTGTCAAAAAGAATGATAGCTTTCTTTTTAAATTTAAAATTGTTAATAATTCTTTATTTCAATATAAATCTGATTATATGCACTTTCCTATAGAGAAAGTTTTTATTAATAATACAAATGAAATAAACATATTAGAAGAAAAACTTGTTGAAGAAGTTTTTCCTATAGAAAATTCTCTTTTGTTTAAATTTACTATTTTCTCATTACCTGATGGAACTGGTGGTTTTGTTGTTAATGTTCACCATCTTATTTCAGATGCTGCAACTTTTTCATTACTTGCAAGAGAGATTGTAGAAATATATTCAGATCTTATTAATGGTAATACTATTTCAGATGAGAATTATCCTTCTTATTTTGATTTTATAGAAAAAGAACATGATTATTTTAATGGTGAAAAATTTATAAAAGACAAGATTTTCTGGGAAAATACATTTACCCACATTCCAGATGTTGCTTCTATTCCAAATGTTAAATGCGCATCTTTAGTAGATTACGATGGTAATTGTGGAAGAGCTAATTTTATACTTTCTAATGATATTGTCGCTCAAATTCAAGAACTTTGTAAACAATATCATTTTTCAAGTTACGATTTTTTTATGGGTGTATATACTATTTATTTAAGCAGAGTTTGTAATTTAACAGATTTTGTAATTGGTACTCCTATATTAAATCGTTCTAATTTTCAACAAAAAAATACAACTGGTATGTTTATTAGTACTATACCTATTCCTTTTTCAGTAAGTAGTAACTTGTCATTTTTAGATTTTATGAAAAATGTAGCAGAAAATTTGTCAAGAATTTTAAGACATCAACGTTATCCTTATTCTTATCTATTGGATTACTTACGCAAACAGGATTTTGAAACTGCTAACTTGTTTGATTTTTCAATCTCATATCAAATTACTAAAGCTACTGACGTTTCTAGTGTTGTTCCTTATGAAACTCACTGGACATCTCCTAAAGTAATAAGTAATAGTATTAATTTACATTTGCATGATAATAATGATACTGGCAATTTAATTGTTAGTTATGATTATCGTATTCCTAAATATAGTTTAGAAGAAATTGAAGATATGCATAATCGTATTATTGTTATTATTAAACAAATTTTAGATAACCCAACTATTCTTATTTCTAATATAGAAATTGTAACCGATGATGAAAAACGTCTATTGTTAAATGATTTTAACAGTACTTTTATGCCTTATCCAAATGATAAAAGTATTGTACAATTATTTCACGATAAAGTAAAACTACAACCAAATCATATTGCTATTGTTTATCATGAAAATAGTATGACTTATAATGAACTTGATATTGCTTCTTCTAAAGTTGCATCTTATTTAACATCTCTTGGTTTTAAGGATAATGATGTTATCGGCATTCATTTAGAAAAGGATATTTCTTATATTGTTTCTGTTTTAGGTGTGCTAAAAATTGGTGCTATATTTGTGCCTTTATCAACTTCTTATCCATCAGATAGGGTAGAATATATGTTGAAAAATAGTGGAGCAAAATGTGTTATCTCTACAGATAACCTTATTAAGAATTTAAGTTATTATCCTACATTTGTTGATATAACTACAGATTTTGCTTATTATGATTTTAAAGATATTTCATATAGTTCTAGTAATTTAGCCTATATTTTATATACTTCTGGATCTACTGGAACTCCAAAGGGTGTTATGATTAAACATTCTTCTGTTGTTAATCATGTTTATGGAATAAATGAACGTTTTTCTAATAGTATCTCTTCTAATGATATTTGTTTAAGTATTGCTAATATTTCTTTTGATGCAAGTCTTCAAGAAATTTTTATTGCATTACTAAATGGTTGTACTCTGCATTTATTGGAGAATGACGCTATTTATAATATTGAGAATTTATCAAAATACATATATACAAATAAAGTTAGCTTTTGCTTTATTCCTCCTACTATTTTAGAGCAGGTTTATTGTTTACTAAAATCGTATCCTTCAATTAATTTAAATAAATTGTTGGTAGGTGTAGAATCTATTAAGAACTCCACTCTTAATAAGTATCTAAGTCTGAATGATAATATGCAAATTCATAATGGCTACGGTCCTACGGAGGCAACTATTTGTTGTGTTTCTTATATGTATAATGAGCCACATGATTTTGACGATGGTGTTTTACCTATTGGAAAGCCTCTTGGAAATACTAATGTTTATATCGTTCATAAAGAAAGTGGACGTCTTCAACCTATTGGTGTTCCTGGTGAAATTTTTGTAACTGGTGATTGTTTATCTACTGGATATTTTAATAATTCTATACTTACAAAAAATAGTTTTGAGAAATCAATTTATACAAATGCTATTGGATATCATACTGGCGATTATGCAAAGTTTCTTCCAAATGGCAATATAAAGTTTATTGGTAGAATAGATTCCCAAGTAAAAATTCATGGTTATAGGATTGAACTTAAGGAAATTGATTCTGTAATATCTTCTTATCCTAATATAGTTAAGAGTATTACTTTAGTTTCTCCTAATAAGCAGATTTTTTCGGCTTTTATAAGTGATAATAATATTGATATATCTTCTTTAAAGAATTTTATAAAGGAAAAACTTCCTCAATATATGGTGCCTACACGATTGATTAAGGTGTCTAGTTTTCCTATTACTTCTAATGGAAAAATAAACACTAAAACTTTACTTTCTACAATGATGAAAGCACAAACTAAAAGTTTTAGAAAACCTGAAAATGATACCCAAAAAGAAATTTTGGAGCTTTATAAAAGTGTTTTAAATATTTCTAATATAAGTATTGATGATGACTTCTTTGAATTAGGTGGTGATTCTTTACTTGCTATTACTCTTTCTTCTTTGCTATCTAAAAAATTTATGACAGAGATTACTGTAAAGGATATTTTTAATGCTCCTAATGTTAGTAGTTTAAGTAAACTTTTATCATTACATTCTAATTATAAAGAAAGGAATATGATAACAACTACTTCTTCAAAAGATTATTATTATGCTTCTTCTGCTCAAAAAAGAATTTATTTTGCTTCTACTGTTGCTGGGAAAAATTCTATTTTATATAATACTTGTTTTGGTATTTGTTTTAATGAGAAGCCAAACCTTGATAAATTAGAAGCTTGCTTCCAAACCTTGGTAAATCATTATGAGGTTTTTCGCACTTATTTTGATATTGTTGATGGTGTTTTAGTACAAAAGATTGTTGATAATATTTCTTTTAGTTTAGAAATATGTGATAAGAAACTACATTCTAAAGAGGAATGTTTGGATTATTTTATAAAAGCTTTTGACTTGTCTAAACCTCCTCTTATTAGAGCTTGTTTTTATTGTTTAACTGATGGAAGTTATTTATTATTGCTTGATATTCATCATATTATTTGTGATGGTGTTTCTTTTAGTAGATTAATTGATGAGATTTGTCTTTTATATAATAATAAGCAAGTTTATACCTCTTCTTTACAATATAAGGATTTTTCAACTTGGGAATATGCTGAACTTAAAAATGGTGGTTTCGATGAGGATAGAGCTTTTTGGCAGAAACAATTAGAAGGTGAGCTGCCTGTTTTAAACATGCCAACTTCTTATTCTAGACCTGCTATTCAGTCTTTTGCTGGTAAAAAGTTTTCTAAACACGTTAATAAGGAAACTAAGAAGAGTATTGATGATATATGCCACAATTTACATATTACTCCTTACTTATTTTTCTTATCAATTTATTATATTTTGCTATATAAATATACTGGTCAAGATGATATTTTAATTGGTTCTCCTATTACTGGAAGAAATCATGAAGAACTTTCTAATGTAATTGGTATGTTTGTCAATACTTTGGTGCTTAGAAATAAGATTAATTCACAAGATACTTTTTCTAATTTTGTAAGTAAAGTATCTAGCAATTGTATTAATTGTTTCGAACACCAAGAATATCCTTTTGATGAGATAATTAATGATTTAAAGCCTTCTAGAGATTCTAGTAGAAATGTGCTGTTTGATGTTATGTTTAGCTATCAAAATTCTGGTATTCCAAATATCGACTTAGATAATTTAACTACTACTATATATGTACCAGAATCCAATATTTCAAAATTTGATTTATCTATTGAGGTTATTCCTTCTATAGATGGTTTCGATTTTAATTTTGAGTATTGTACAGATTTATTTAGTGATGATTTTATGAGTAGGTTTAGTGATCATTATTTTAATCTTTTGGAGTGCGTTTTAAAATATCCAAATGTAACTATTGCTAATATTAGCCTTCTTACTAAGTTTGAGAAAAATCAACTTTTTAGAGGGTTTATTAACCATGAATTAGATTATCCATATGAAGAAAGTATTATTTCTTTGTTTGAAAAAATGGCTATAAAATATCCTAATTCTATTGCAATATCAGACAAAAACTGTTCTTACACTTATTCTGAATTAGATAAACTTGCTAATTTTTATGCTTATACTTTACAAAATAATGGTATAGAAAAAGGAGATGTTGTTGCTACTCTTCTTGATCGTTCATGCTCTTTAATTATTTCTATGTTAGCTATTATGAAATTGGGGGCTATTTATCTTCCTCTTTCTACTGATTTGCCAAAGGAGCGCTTAGAATATATTTTAAAAGATAGTAATGCGAAGTTGTATATCTCTAATGAAGATTTTGAATTAAAAACTTATTTTTTAAGTTTGGATGTTTTAGAAATTTCCTCTGTTTGCTATACAAATAGGGATGTCATTTTACCTAATGATGTTTTGTATTTGATTTATACTTCTGGCTCTACTGGTTTACCAAAGGGTGTTAAAGTATGTAATAAGAATTTAAATAATTTTATACACTCTTTTAATAAGTTATATAATTATAAAGTTAATGAGAATGATATTTGCTTGGCTTCTACAAATATTTCTTTTGATGTTAGTATTTGGGAGTTTTTCTTTACTCTTCTAAATGGTGCTCATTTGTATTTATATAAAGAACCTACTATTAAGAATATTTTTAATTATTGTAATTGTTTTATTGATAATAATATTACAATGGCATATATTCCTCCTAATATTTTAGAAGAAGTATATTCAGTATTAAGTGAGAATAAATGTGTTTCTTTAAATAAAATTCTAATTGGAGTAGAACCTATTAAGAGTATTGTAATTAGGAAATTTTTTGATTTGAATCCTGATATGCAGATTGTAAATGGATATGGTCCAACTGAAACTACTATTTGTTGTACGGCTTATACTGTTACAAGAGATAATGTTAATAATTATCCTATTATACCGATAGGAATTCCTCTTCCTAATTTGAAAGCTTTTGTTTTAGATAAGGATAAGTGTATTGTTCCTATTGGTGTTACTGGAGAATTGTATATTAGTGGTGATAATGTTTCTTTAGGATACTTAAATAATGATGATTTAACTAGTGAAAAATATGTAAAATTACCTTTTCTTCAAGATAAAATACTTTATAATACTGGTGATTTGGTAAAGTGGGATGAATATGGTATTCTTTCTTTTGTTGGAAGAATTGATCATCAAATTAAGTTAAATGGTCATAGAATTGAACTTAGTGAAATTGAAAAAAATATTTATACTTATCCTCAAATTGATAAATGTATTGTATTGCTAAAGGATTTCGGTACTAATAATAAGAAGTTAGTTTGTTATTTTACTTCTTATGAAGAGATAAATTTAAGTGATTTAAAAACTTTTTTACAAAGAAAATTACCTAGTTATTTTATACCAAATTTCTTTAAACAAGTAAAATCTTTTAGATTGACTAATAATGGTAAGATTGATAGAAAATATCTTGAAACTTTAAAAATTGAGGTTTCAAATAATTTTCAACCTCCTCAAAATGAAACTCAAAAACTTTTAGCAAATATATGGAGTAGGTTACTTAATTGTGAAAATGTTGGTATTCATGATAATTTCTTTGAATTAGGTGGGGATTCTTTAATTGCTATAAAAATGCAGATTGAATGTTTTAATAGTAATTTGGGGGTTTCGTATGCTGATATATTTAATTATCCAACTATATATCAATTGGATAAAAAGTTACATGAACCTGGAAAAGAGATAAAAAAAGATTTGTATGATTATTCTACTATCAATGATTTACTTTTAAAAAATGATTTTAATGGTTCTCATTTTAGTAGTAAATCTATTGGTAATATTCTACTTGCTGGTGCAACAGGATTTGTTGGTGTACATATTTTGGCAGAACTTCTCGACTCTTGTTCTAATACTATTTATTGTTTAGTAAGAAGTAAAAATAATATGTCTCCTGAGGCTAGATTAGATGATACTTTGCAGTTTTATTTTGGAAATAAATATGATAATGTTATTGGCTCTAGAGTTATTGTTATAAATGGCGATATTACAAAGCCAAAGTTTGGATTGTCTAGTGATGATTATAAGTTTTTAGGTAGTAGTATTAATTGTTTTATTAATAGTGCTGCTCTTGTAAAACATTATGGTAAATCTAAACTTTTCTTAGATACTAATACACAATCTGTAAAGCAAATGATTGAGTTTTGTAGTAATTTTAATATACCTTTATATCATCTTTCTACTCTTAGTATTTCTGGAAATGTTTTTGCGGAAACTTCTTATAAAGGTGCTAATGTTACAGATTCTTATACTTTTACGGAAAAGGACTTCTATATTGGTCAAGATTTATCTAACATATATTTATCTAGTAAGTTTACTGCTGAGCGTATGATTTTTGAATCTATTGCTTCACGGAGCTTTAAATGCTAAGGTTTTTCGTTTGGGAAATATTACAAATAGGGCTTCTGATGGTATGTTTCAATTAAATGTTTCTGAAAATGCTTTTTTAAACCGTATTAAGTCGTTTATAGAATTAAAGGCTATTCCAGAATATTTATTAGATGGTTATACTGAGTTTACTCCAGTTGATAAGTGTGCTGAGGCTATTGTAAAAATTATAAATACTGATAATCCATATTTTGCTTTTCATTTGTTTAACCATAATCATATTTCTTTACGCAGATTAGTAGAACTTATGAATAGCTTTGGATTACATATAGATTGCCTTTGCAATGATGACTTTAAAAAGCTTGTAGAGTCTTATTTAAGTAAAGAGGAAAATAAGTCTTCTCTTTCTGGTATTATAAATGATTTTAATATGGATAAAAAACTAGTTTATGAATCTAAAATTAGTTTGTCTGATGATTTAACAACAAAATTTTTAAATTTGATTGGATTTTCTTGGCCTAAAATTGATGAAGATTATATACATAAATATTTCTTATATTTAAAGTCCATTCACTATATTAATTAAGGAGGTTTATCATATGTTAACTGATATTTTTACTTTTGTTTGTTTAATTGTATCTACTTTTTTAATTCTTTCTCTTATATTTTATATTAGAAAGATTAAAAAACGTGACCAAATTAGGCTTGCATTTTTAGCTGTTTTGTCTTGTCTTACAATTTGTTCTGTAGGGCTTATATTGCAAATTTTATTAACGGTTCCTCTTGGTATAAATCCTATTTATTTTGATTATTTTGTTTATATTGGAACTGTATTTTTGCCTATTGCGATATTGTTTTTAGGTTTAGTTTTCGCAAAAACTAAAATAACTTTTAAAAAGTCTTATTGGTTGTTATTTGTTATACCAATAATATCTTTAATTATGTTATGGACAAACGATTTACATCATTTGTTTTTTGTGGATTATTCTATTTATATTGCTGATGGAAAAATGGGACCATATTTTGTATTCCATTCTCTTTACTGTTATTTGCTTATGTTTATTGGTATATGGTATATGTTACGTTATTCTATTAAAAATTCGGGATTTTTTTCACAACAATCTATTTTGATTGTGTTAGGTACCTTGTTCCCCATTTTAATTAACATCTTGGGTACTTTGAAAATTATTCCTATGAGCATTTATCTAACTCCTATATCTTTTGCTATTGCTATCTTTTTATATACTATGGCTATTTTTAAGTATAGTTTTTTAACTGTTACTCCTATTGCTTTACAAAAGATTGTTGATAGAATGTCTGATAGCTATTTAGTTATTAATGAACATAATGTTATAACTGATTTTAATGAGACTTTTTTGAATACTTTTCATTTTAAGTCTAGTGATGTAAGAAATAAAGAACTTATTGATTTGCTTAATATATATAATACAAATATAGATGAATTAGTTTTAACATTAGATAAAGCTAAAAAGTCTCCCGAAACTTTTACATTTGAAAGACATTTTGATGGACTTAGTAAGTATTTTAATATAGAAATAAATAATATTACAAATGGCAATAATTTTTTAGGTATTCTAATATTGTTTAAAGATATTACCCAGCATATGGAGGATATGCAAACTATTCAAAATAATCAAAATATGTTGGTTGAAAAAGAGCGTCTAGCTTCTTTAGGTCAAATGATTGGTGGTATTGCTCATAACTTGAAGACTCCTATTATGTCTATTGCTGGTGCTGCTGAAGGTTTAAGTGATTTGACAAAAGAATATAATTCTTCTATTGATGACCCTGAAGTTACTTCTAAAGATCATCACGATATTGCTCATGATATGGATACTTGGATTGATAAGATTAAAACTCATACTGCCTATATGTCTGATATTATTACGGCGGTTAAGGGACAAGCAGTTACTTTATCTGAAAATGAGTCTGATAATTTTACTATTGAAGAGTTAATAAAACGTATTAATATTTTAATGAAACATGAATTAAAGAATGCTTTAATTGATTTGAATATAGATGTTAAAATAGATTCTTCTGTTGTTTTGAATGGAAATGTTAATAGTTTGGTTCAAGTTGTTAATAACTTGATTTCAAATGCTATTCAATCTTATAATGGTAAAACTAATGAGTCTATTGATCTTATTGTGGATAAGGATAATTCTTCTATTGTTATTTTGGTTGCTGACCATGGTTGTGGTATGCCAAATGATGTAAAAGATAAGTTGTTTAAAGAGATGATTACTACAAAAGGAAAGAATGGTACTGGGCTTGGTTTGTTTATGTCTTATTCTACTATTCGTGGACATTTTAATGGTAATATGACGTTCACATCTGAAATTAATAAGGGTACTACTTTTAAAATTGTTCTTCCTATAATATAGAAATAGTTACTGTTTGGACTTCAAGTTATCTTAGGTAATAGTATATAATTATTGAAAAAGAATCTCGGAGCCATAAGTGGGGACCAATAGAAACTGTACAAAATGTGTAAACATTTTGTACAGTTTCATTGGGGAATGGCGACGGTTTTTCAATAATTATATACTATTACCTAAGATATAGAAAATTACTAGTTTAAATTGTACCAAATTATAACATATTTTAGCATTTTTATTGCTTTTCTTGTTTTTTATTAATATAATGTGTGTTAAGAAAGGATTAAGGTGAAGCTTATGAGAAAAGGTAATATAGCTAATCCATCTAATGGCTATAAGATTATTGTAGTTGACGATGAAGAAGGAATTATTGATTCTCTTTCTATTTTCTTAAAACGTTCTGGTTACCAATTTACTGGTGTTACTGACCCAATGGAAGCTATTGAAAAAGTAAAAAACGAACATTTTGATTTGATGCTTTTAGATTTTATTATGACTCCAATTCATGGTGACCAAGTTGTTGAAGAAATTAGAAAATTTAATAAGGAATTGTATATTTTATTACTAACTGGTCATAAAGATTTAGCTCCTCCTTTGGAGACTATCCGTAGGCTTGATATTCAAGGTTATTGTGAAAAGAGCGATAAATTTGACCAATTATTATTACTTATTGAGTCTGGTATTAAGGCTATTTCACAAATGAATACTATTAAAGAAATTAATGATGAATTAAAAGATACATATGATAAATTAGAACGTGCTTATATGGAGAGCATCCAAACATTACGTTATACTGTAGAGGCAAAGGATACATATACCCGTGGTCACTCAGATCGTGTTTCTGAATTTAGTGTACTAATTGGTAAGCATTTAGGTCTATCTAATGAAGATTTGAAAGTTCTTCAAATTGGTGGGTTATTCCATGATATTGGTAAGATTGGTGTTCCTGATAGTATTTTGTTAAAAGAAGGTAAGTTAACTGATGATGAGTATTCTGAAATTAAAAATCATCCAACAATTGGTGCTCACATTTTATCAAATGCTACTATTTTCCAAAATATTATTCCTATTGTAAAACATCATCATGAAAAGTATGATGGTAATGGATATCCTTCAAAATTAAAAGGAGAAGATATACCTTATTTTGCACGTATTGCAGCTATTGCTGATACTTTTGATGCTATGACTTCTAAAAGGACTTATCGTGATGCATTGCCTCTTGATGTTGTTATTGCTGAAATTGAAAGATGCAAGGGTACTCAGTTTGACCCTAAACTTGCTGATGTATTTTTAGATATTTTGAATAATAATTATGATGAAATAAAAGAAATACAAGATAGGTATAAATAAATTTTTTGATACATATATATAGAAAGAAAGTATTAGTTTAGACTTCACATATTCTAAGGTAATAATATATAAATATTGAAAAACCGTCGCCATTCCCCAAAGAAACTGTACAAAATGTGTAAACACATTTTGACGGTTTCTATTGGTCCCCACTTATGGCTCCGAGATTTTTTTTCAATATTTATATATTATTACCTTAGATATGGAAAATTACTAGTCTAAATTGTAACCTTTCTTTCTATTTTTATACTGTTTTATCTTGACATATTATTTAAATTAATGTATATTTAAGTCGAATTTTAAAAAAGGAGGATGTTTTATGGTAGCATCAGAATTAAGAGCAAAAGCTCGTGAATCTTTACAAGGTAAATGGGGAAAAGCGGCTCTTCTTGCTTTATGCTATGGATTAATTACTTTTGTTATAAACTTTGTAATTGGTCTTATCCCTATTATTGGTGGACTTATAACTTTTGTTATATCTTTACCTATTTCTTTTGGTATTTTAGTTTCTTTTATTAAATTAAAAAGAGATGAAGATGTAACTTATACTGATTTTTTAAATATCGGATTCTCAAATTTTGGTAAAGTTTGGGGCGTATTTGGTAATATGGTTCTAAAAATGATTATTCCAATAGTTCTTGTAGTTATATTCTTAATTATTTTTATTGTTGGAATGGGAGGATCTGCTGCAGGTCTTATAGCAACTAATTATTCTACACATTCTTATGCAGGTATGGCTGCTGGTTTTGGTGGAGTTGCCCTTGTTGGACTTATTGGATATTTTGTATCTTTAATTTATGCAGTAATTAAAGGTTATTTATATTCTCTATCTTATTATGTTTTATATGATAATCCAGATAAGTCTGGAAAAGAAATTGTAGAAACAAGTGAATCTTTAATGAGAGGAAACCGTTGGAGATTCTTCTGGCTAAGTCTTACATTTATTGGTTGGTCTATTCTTTGTACTTTTACTTTAGGTATAGGTCTATTATGGTTAATGCCTTATATCATGGTTTCTTTTGTTTGTTTCTATGAAGATTTAGCAGGCAATTCTTCTCAAAAAGTAGAAAATGATAATCCTATTGAAGTATAAGAAAAAATATGTAACACAAAAAAGAATGGGCAATCCATTCTTTTTTGTTATCTATATTTATTTTTGTATATTCTTCGAAGAACAGGCGATTAATAATCGCTCCTACGTCTGTAGGGAATGTCTCCTATTTGCTATTATTCTATATTTTCATACTTAGTTTTACTTTTTGTCTTTCTTTGTCTATTCCTATTACTTTTACTTTTACAATATCTCCTACAGATACTATATCTGACGGATTTTTTACAAAAGAATCACTCATTTCAGAAATATGTACTAGCCCATCATGTTTTACACCTATATCTACAAATGCTCCAAAGTCTATTACATTTCTTACTGTTCCTGTTAATACCATTCCTTC
>CANOGC010000016.1 GCA_947565445.1 uncultured Clostridium sp.
ACATTATATCAAAACATTTAGTAATATAAAATTAAAAACGAGTTCGACCTGTTAGCCAAAGGCGTAATATTTCTTTTTCTCAAAGTATAGTGTGTATCTTTCTTTTTAAAACCAACTATACTAAAACGCCTTGGAGAACGGAATTTTTAATTTTATATTACTACATGTTCTTTATGCTCTTTTTATTATATATCTTCTTCATCAAAACCACAAAATGTCAAGTCTCTTTTTACTTTTCTTAACTGCCTTGGACTATATTCTAATACTGATTCTACTTTTAATTCTTTGCTTATTTTACACTCATAGTCTCCAACTATTAGTATAACATTATCTGTTTCATTATAAGCATCTGTTATTTCTGCATCCTTGTCTTTTAATTTCATTACATCTGTTAGAGTTGCCATTTCTTTTTTTTGTTCAAACGTTTCCATATTTAAATTAGTTAATTTAAGTTCTACTTTTTCTTTAATCTCTGCTATCTCTGTATTTTTAGCTGCAAGTTTTACCTTTTCTATTAAACCATTTGGTCCTGATAGAATAGATATTGATACACCTGCTAGTATAAGTAATATTATAATTGTAATAACCAGAGTTGTAATAGTTACACCTTTTTCATTTATTCCTTTGTTCATAACTTTTTTCTCCTATATTTCATCTCTACTAGCATTATATACAATTTTAATTTATATTTCAACTTTTTTTGATAAAATTCTTACATTTTTTATTTCCATTATTGGAACTCATTCCCACACTGTTTATTGATCAAAGTTTATATTCTCAAAATAGTTATTTTTAACAAATCTCTATATTTTTTATTTATCACTCCTCTTCAATCTTAAAGTATTTAATATTACAGTAATACTACTAAACACCATTGCAAGGCTTGCAAGCATTGGATTTATTGTTATTCCTATTGGTTTTAATAATCCTATTGCAATTGGTATCATTAAAACATTATAGAAAAATGCCCAAAACAAATTTTGTTTTATAATTTTCATTGTTCTTTTACTTGTACTAATAAGCCTTGTTATTGATTTTAAGTCATTTTTTGTTAATATAACATCAGATGAATCCATAGCAATGTCTGTTCCACTTTTTACACTAACTCCAATATTTGCAGTAGCAAGTGCTGGGCTATCATTTATTCCATCTCCACACATCATAACATATTTGCCTTCTTGTTGTAATTTCTTAATAGTATCTGTTTTTTCACTTGGTAATACATTAGCAATTACATTACTAATTCCTATATCTTTTGCAATTTTACTTGCAGTATCTAAGTTATCTCCTGTTAGCATAATAGTATCAATATTTTCCTTTTTTAAGATACCTATAACTTCATTTGCATTTTCTCTTACTATATCATTAACACCAATTAATGCAATTACATTTTCATTTTGAACTACATAAACAATACTATTTCCCTTTTTACTTAAATCTTTTTCCTCTTCTTCATACTTATTTTCTATACCATACTTATCTAATATCTTCCTATTTCCTAAAATAAACTTTTTGCCTTCAATCTCGCTAGTAATTCCAAAACCAGAAACATCTTCAAAATTTTGTACCTCTAGCTTTTCTATTTTTTCTTCCTCTAAATAATCGGTAAATGCTTTTCCTATTGGATGAGTAGATTTACTTTCTATACTACCTACTAATTGTATCAATTTTTCGTTTTTCATATTGCTATAATTTCTTATCTCTGATATTTTTAGTTTTCCATATGTTAATGTTCCTGTTTTATCAAATACAATAGTATTTACTTTCCCTGCATTTTCTAATATTTCACTTTTCTTTATTAAAATTCCATTTGTAGCACATTTCCCTTCAGATACTACAATAGCAAGTGGTGTTGCAAGTCCTAAACTACATGGGCATGCAACAACTAATATGGTTACAAATGTTATTAGACTATTTGCAAATCCATATCCCATAATTAAATAAATAATAAATGATATTATGGCTATTATCATAACTGCTGGTACAAAATAGCCTGAAACTTTATCTGCAATTTTACTAATTGGTGCTTTTGTATTTGTTGCTTCTACTACTAATTTTACTATTTCAGATATTGTAGATTCTTTTCCTATTTTTTCTGCCTTGTATTCTATATAGCCATCATAATTAATGCTTCCTGCAATTACTTTTTCTCCTATTTCTTTATATACTGGCTTACTCTCTCCTGTTATAAATGACTCATCTAAATGTGCCTTTCCATTTACAATTTCGCCGTCTACTGCAATTTTTTCTCCCGGCTTACAAATAACTATATCTTCTTTATGTATTTCATCTAGTGTAACTTCTTTTTCTAAATTATCTACTTTTATAACTGCTTTTTCTGGTGTAATAGTTACAAGTTTACTAATTGCTTCTTTTGTTTTATCTTTACTAATTCCATCTAAGTATCTACCTAATTTTATAAAGTAAATTACCATTGCAGCAGATTCAAAGTACAAATGATGTATTGCCATGTCGTTTCCTTGTAATACTAATACCATACTATATATACTGTACAAAAAACTACTTAATACTCCTATTCCAACTAATGTATCCATATTGGGAGTTTTATGTATTAAGTTTTTATATCCATTTTTTAGAATGTCATATCCATATATAATAAAAACAATACAAAGTACAAATAAGCATATTGTATAGCCTATAGGATTTTTATTTACATCAATAATACCTAGTGTAGGTGCATTTATCATATGCCCCATTGCTATATACATTAGAAGAATTGCTAAAATTGTAAAAGAAATAAATTTTACTTTTTCCTTTTTATTTTTGCTTTCAACTTTAATTTCTTTAAATTCGCCTAAACTTTTAAAACCTGCTTTTTTCACAAATTCATTAAGATTATCTATATTTACAATTTTTTCATCATACTCTATATTTGCACTTGCCATTACTAGGTTAACAGATGCATTTTTTATTCCATTTTGCTTATTTAGGTATTTTTCAAGCCCATTTGAACATGCACTACATGTCATTCCCTCTATTGATAATACAATCTTTTTCATACTTAATCTTCCTTTACAGCTTCAAATCCAATATCATTTATTGTATCTTCTATAGTTTTTCTTTCAATATCAATATTTGAAATGACCTTTACAATTCCTGTTTCGTGGTTTGCTTCAACTGCTTGCACTCCTGATATTTCTCCTACTGCATTTTTTATTCTATTTTCACAGCCTCCACACATCATACCTTTTACCTTTACAATAATCTCTTTCATAATCCTTCCTCCTTATTTTATATAATATATATCACATGCATTTAGCCTTTGTAAATACTTTACTTCATAACAATTAATACATTTTGCTATTGTATTTATTAACTCTTCATTTTCTTGACCATCATTAATAAATACCACTATCCCATTAGAAATATCTTTATATTGTAGTATCTCTCTAATATTTTTCTCATTACATTGTACGTCTTTTGCTATATATGATTCATCTATATTAGTAAATAGTAATATATCATCTAAAAACCTATTGTTATTACTATTAAACAGATATAGAGTTGGTACATTTAAGTCATTTTTTATAGTTTCTACTATTTCATGTTTATTAGAATATAGCACTTCTGGCTCTATTCTAAAGTTCTTTATATATAATAATGTATTTGCCATAGATGCATCACTAAAACTAGAAAACATTTCTACTGGTAATTTAAACTCACTTTTTAGCTTTTTAGCAAATTCATCTTTACTTGAATATAAATACTCTTTTTCGACTCTAAATTCCTTACCTGTGCTTAGTTCTATAATTTTATTTGATATAGTTGGCATAATAGCCATTAACAAAAAGATTGACACAATTATTATGTTTGGAGTTTTTTCTTTAACCATATTATTTAGTATACTTGCTATATAATAAATCACAAGAATAAACATCATTCCGCATATAGGCATTATATACCTTAATTCTATGAATGGAGATGATATTGCTACTAAAATAAAGTAAAATAATGTTGGCAATGCTATGTATTTTATATATCTATTTTTTACAGAAAAAATTTCTTTATTTTTAACCTTTTTATATATAATTATACCTATAATAGCAATTATCAATATAAATAGCAAATTATTAAAGCCATATACATTTGTTATTAAAAGATATCTTGCTATACTTCCTACAAATTTAGATATATTTGTTAAGTTTTCTATTGTTCCTTGCCCTCTATATCCAAAAAACATATGCTGAATTGAATATGGAAATATTATTAATGACATTATTCCTGCTAGCACCATTGTTATAACATATTTAGCTAACCTCTTATATTCTTTTTCTTTTATGTATTTAATGACAAACATTATAAAAGTAAAAGCTAGATAAAATAAATAGTAATAGTGTGTTAATGAGCCTGCTAATGCTGATATAGCTATTGCTATTAACAATATATTGTTTTTTTCTTTTTTATCTAGTAATTTTAGGTGTAGATATGTTGTTATTACTATATTTAGTGTAGATAATGCGTACATTCGTATATAAATCGCATTTGTTACTGCTGCTAAGGTTATACTTGATACTAAAGCTAAAATTGCTGATCTTTCTTTATATCTATTTCTCTCGTCTAGTAGTTTTTTTATAATCAAATACATAAATATAGTTATGCATGTATAAATGACTATATTTACTATAATTCCCGGCCATTTTGAATAGCTTCCCATACTAAATCCCATTGCTATTCTTAATATTAAATAATATAGTGGTGGATGAACATCATTTTTTTGGTTTTCATACACTTGTTTAAATTCAAATTTTTCGTCTTCATCTACAGCTAAATAGTCTTCGTAATAATCACTATTATGCCACGTATTATAGAAGTCCTCATTATCTTGTATTTCTATTTTATCATAACTTGCCAATCCTAAAGAATATGCTTCGTCCATATGAATATATGATTTATTTATTCCTGCAATAGTAAATATGATTGTTTGTATTATTACAATAGCTATTACTAAAATTATTTCTTTTATATTATTTCTTTTCAAATTTATTCCCCTTTATTTAATCAATTAGTTGCAGTTTTCCATTGCATTTACCACATCTATATTTTCTAATTAAATCCTTATTAAATCTTTTCCTATAAATTATTGCCCCACACTTTTTACACTCAATTTTATACTTATAATTTTCATTATCTTCTTCATATTCTAAATTACTTTCTTTATAGTCTGCTTTTTTATCTCCTAACCTTTTAATTTCATAACCTAAATTTTTATTTATGTATGTAGCATATTTTTTAAAACTTCTACCATGATTGTTACAATCTGGAAAACAATGTATAATTTCATGCATTATAGTGTTTTTTATAATTTTATCATCTAAATCCATAACCCATTTACTTATCTCTATATGATGCTTTTTAAACCTTTCGTATTTGATAATAGTGTTTCTTCCTCTTCTTATTTTTGTATAAAATTTTTTGTTTGGGTCTTCATGCTTACAACATCCATATCTTTTAGCATTTCTTTTTGCAATACTAATGTCAATTTCTCCTATAAGTTCATTATCTATAATATTTATACCAATAGATGATAGTTCTTTTACACATTCACCATATAATCTTTTTAATTCTTCTTCCATATATACCTTCTATATTTCTATTTCTTTAAATCTTTTTGTTCCATATATTTTAAGTATATTCCATAATACTACTATTATAAATAATAAAACTACTAATTCTACCATAACAAAGATGTTTAAGTTCATATTACTTCCTACTGTGACCATTAATATAATAGATGCTATTCCAATTCCCATTCCTATAAATACTGCTATAGCAGAACTTGCACTTTGTTTTACAACTTCTGTATCAGAAGAGGCATCCATTTTAGGAAATCTTAAATTTATTAAAAGCCCTATAACCCCAATTAATGTAGGCATTATTATAGAGATAAGTAATATATAAATTATATCTATCATTTCTGTTTTAAATGTTACAAAAAATATAATATCACTTATTAAAATTAGTGGTGTAGAAAGTATGTTACTTGCCATTATTTTAGATAACAAGATTTTCTTTGTAGATACTGGTAAACTCTTAGTTATATTAAAACTTTTTCCTTCTATAGAAATCATAGAAGACGTAATAGAAGTTAAGCATGATGTAAACACTACTATTTCATAAAATATTTTTGGCATTAGATTAATTATTTGTTCTCTATCTATTCCCATACCTATTTGCCCTACAAATGCATTAAGCATTTCATCAAAATTTATTGCTATTCCTATTGTAGCAACAACAATAATAACTCCCCCAAACATAGTATTTATAATGTATACTGGTGAATCTAGAAATCTTTTTAGTTCTTTTTTTATTAACGAAACTACTTTTGGTCTTCTTTTTAAGATTTTACTATTTAATGAAATAGACTTGTTTTTCTTTCCAGATTTTTCTGTTGTTTTTGATATTATTTTAAAATAGAATATACTTGCAATATATATAAATAGTATTGTTGGTATTATATTTATTGCTAATAATTTTAATAATTCTATTATATTAAAGTTTTGTACTAAATTGCTATATAGTTTTACAGGGTAATATACTGATTCTAAAGATTGATTTATATTATCTGCATTTTGTTCAATGCCTCCTATCATTTGTTCAAGATTAAGTGCTACAAAAAATACTCCTATCATAAATACTAAGGTTAGAACAGTTTGGAATAGTTTTTGTAGTTTAAACTTTGTTGAAATTCCCTTTACTATATAACCAATTATGCTAGATAAAATTGTTGGTATAATTGGTAATAAAAATATCATTAATACTGATATAGCATAAAACATTACATTTGGTCTTTCAAAATATATGTATACTGCAAATGCTGGTATAATAAATAAGCTATTATATAAGGTTTGAAATGTTATTAGTTTAGCAATTCTTGCAAAAAGTATTTTAGATTTTTCTATTGGCATTGAAAATAATAAATCATTATCTTTTGCTTCAAATAGTATACCTTGTGATTTGTAAATTCCTTCTATAAATGTAATTAATGTTGTAATAATAATAAATATATTTACCATTACAATAGTTTGATTAATTTGTGACAATCCCTCTGCTATCATATATGCATATGAACCTACTGCAAACATTACAATTAGTGTTAGAATAAGTATTACTGCTTTGTTTTTGCTTTCTCCTCTTTTTACTTTAAACAAGTTCATGTCTTGTGACATTGTAGCTTTTAATAATGATATTAATTTTTTCATTCTTATTTCTCCTCATCTAATTCTAAAAATACTTGTTCTAAAGATTCATCACCTTTTATTTCATTCATATTTCCTACTTTTACAACTTTTCCTTGTTTAATAATTGCTACTCTACTACATAATTTTTCGGCAACTTCTAATATATGTGTTGAGAAAAATATTGTTTTTCCTTCTTTACACATTTGTTTCATAACTTCCTTCATGTCATATACTGCTTTTGGGTCTAAACCAACAAATGGTTCATCCATAATTAGTATTTGGGGATTATGTACTAAAGCTGCAATTAATGCTACTTTTTGCTTCATCCCATGTGAAAAAGATGATATTTCACTATTTAAGTTTTCTTTTAATTCAAACATAGTAGCATATTTATCTATTTGCTCTATTCTTTTATTTTCTGGTACATCATACATATCACAAATAAATCTTATATAATCTATTGCTTTCATGTTTTCATATAAATCTGGATTATCTGGAACATATGCTATTTGTTTTTTACATTCTATTGGCTCTTTTTTTATAGATTTTCCATTTATTAATATGTCTCCTTCTTCAAAATCTAGTATACCTACTATTGATTTTATTGTAGTAGTTTTTCCTGCTCCATTATGACCTATAAATGCAAATATTTCTCCATCATTTATAGTAAATGATACATTGTCAATTGCCTTTTTTTCTTTGTTATAAACTTTTGTTAAATTTTTTATTTCTATCATAGTATTTCATCTCCTATTTTTTTATGTCCCTATAATATCATAAAAGCAAGTAATTATCAACTAATCACTTGCTATTATGTTTATTTATTGTTACAAGATATTTTTTTCAATATCTCCTATAAAACTATAACATTTTTTTATTCATCTTTTACACTGTTTATCTTAAATAGTTTAAATATTTCTACAATTACAATTGGTGCAAATACTAAGCAAATAACTTCTAGTATGTTTTCTACTGGTAATGCCCAAATGCTAAATATTTGTCTTAATACTGGAACAACTAAAATTGTAATCATTAATAATGCTGATATTGCAATTGCTCCTAATAATGTTTTGTTATTAAATGGTTTTGTTTTAAATATTGAATTTTTGTTATCTCTTATATTAAATACATGCACTAATTGTGATAATGCTAAAACAGAAAATGCCATTGTTTGACCTATCTCTATTTTTACATGTTCTACATATTCTGGTGTTCCTTCTATATTAGGTGTAGCAAGCCCTATACAAAATGCAATTAGTGTTAATGTTCCTATCATTATTCCTTGATAAATTACTCTTAAAACCATTCCTTTTGTAAAGATGCCTTTTTTTGTATCTTTTGGTTTTCTGTTCATAATGTCTCTATTTGCTGGGTCAAATGCTAATGCTAATGCAGGTAATGCATCTGTTACCAAGTTAATCCATAAAATATGAATTGGAAGTAATGGTTCTAAATTGCTTATATTACTAATTCCAAACCATTTTGCAAGAAGTGGTGTAAGTAGAATTGCTACAAATAGTACAATAATTTCTCCTACATTACTAGATAATAGATATTGTATCGCTTTTAAAATGTTATCATAAATACGTCTTCCTTCTTCTACTGCTGATACAACAGTTGCAAAATTATCATCTGTTAAAATAACGTCTGCTGCTTCTTTTGCTACATCTGTTCCTACCATTCCCATAGCACAACCTATGTCTGCTGTTTTTAGAGCTGGTGCATCATTTACACCATCACCAGTCATTGCAACAATTTCTCCTTGTGCTTTCCATGCTTTTACAATACGAACTTTATGTTCTGGTGAAACTCTTGCATATACAGAATAATTCCTAATATTTTTGGTTAGTTCTTCATCTGACATTTGCTCTAATTCTGCTCCTGTTAATGCTTCTTTTTCATCTTTTAGAATTCCTAATGCTTTTGCAATTGCAATTGCAGTAATTTTATGGTCTCCTGTTATCATTACTGTTTTTATTCCAGCATTTTTACATTTTTCTACTGCAAGGCGTGCTTCTTCTCTTGGTGGGTCAATCATTCCTACCATTCCAATAAATATTAAACTACTTTCAATTGTTTTCATTTCTTCTTTACTTGGCATATGATCTAGTTCTTTGTATCCAAAAGCTAATACTCTTAGGGCATCACTTGCCATTTCCTGATTTCGTTTCCAAATCTCTGGTTTAAAGTTTTCTAAATCATTTTTTATTTCACTAGAAATTTGATATGAAATAGAACGTGCTAATAGTTCATCTACTCCTCCTTTTGTATATACTATATAATTCCCTCCTACTTTATGAACTGTTGTCATTAGTTTTCTATCTGAATCAAATGGTATTTCTTCTACACGTGGCATTTGTTCAAATACAGATGGCTCAAATTTTAGCTTAAATGCCATATCTACTAATGCTGTTTCAGTTGGGTCTCCTTTAAGATTTAAATCTGTATCAATTTTTGTATCATTACAAAGCATACTTGCTAATACTAGCTTTTCTGCTTCTTCATTAATGTTATTTATATCTTCTAAATTTAATATCGTTTTATTATAATATACTTTTTTTACTGTCATTTTATTTTGTGTTAGTGTTCCTGTTTTATCTGAACAGATAACTGTTGCACTTCCTAAGGTCTCTACTGCTGGCAATTTCTTTACTATAGCATTTTTCTTTACCATTTTTTGTACACCTATTGCTAAAACAATTGTAGAAACTGCTACAAGTCCTTCTGGAATTGCTGCTACTGCTAAACTTACTGCTGTCATAAACATGTGTATTGGTTCTTTTCCATAAAGTAACCCTATAACAAATATAACTGCACAAATTGCAAGTGCTGCAACTCCTAACGTTTTTCCAAGTACATTTAACTTTTCTTGAAGAGGTGTAGTTGTTTCTTCTGTATTATCTAACATACTTGCAATTTTTCCTACTTCTGTGTTCATTCCAGTATTTACGACGATTCCTTTTCCTCTTCCATAGGTAACTAAGCTAGAGGAAAATAGCATGTTTGTTCTATCTCCAATACCTACTTTGTCTTCAGTTATAGCATCTACTTGTTTTTCAACTGGAACTGATTCTCCTGTTAAAGCAGATTCCTGAGATTTTAAATTTACTGCTTCTATTATTCTTAAATCTGCTGGAATATAGTCTCCTGTTTCTAGTACTACAATATCTCCTGGTACTAATAATCTTGATGGCACTACCTCCATTTTACCATTTCTTATTACTTTGGATGCATGGTCACTTAATTTTTGTAATGCTTCTAAAGATTTTTCAGCTTTTGATTCTTGTGCTACACCAATTATAGCATTTAATATAACAACTATTAAAATAATAATTGTATCTGTAATACCTTCTCCTTCTGATATTCCTACAATTCCTGATACAATTGCTGCTACAATTAATATAATAATTGTAAAATCTTTAAATTGCTCTAAAAATTTTTGAAATATAGTCTCTTTCTTTTTTGCTTTTAGTTCATTAAATCCATGCTTTTCTTGTTTACTTGCAATTTGTTCACTTTTTAACCCATTTTGTAAGTCTGTTTCTAGTTCTTTTTTTGCTTCTTCTACTGTTTTACTATACCATTCTTTTTCCAAATTTCATCTCTTCCTTTCTATTTTGCTTGCTTTTATTATTATATACAAAAACAAGACTTTTAAATAAATTCTTCTAACTTTCACGAAAAATTTATTTAAAAGTCTTGCTTACTTAAAATTTATTTAAGCTTACTAACCAGATATATATTATCGCGATTGTTGATTAGTAATAATATAGCTACTCCCTTTTAAAATATGGCAGGGGTACTAAGACTCGAACTCAGACTTGTGGTTTTGGAGACCATCGTGCTAACCATTGACACTATACCCCTATGTAATTAACAAATATTATCTTAGCATAAAATATTTCCAGTTGCAAGTATTTTATAAAATATTTACCCAAAAATTATAAAAAATAGCTAAAAACTTATAAATTCACAAGTTGTTATAAAATGGTGGAGGCGAGGAGAGTCGAACTCCTGTCCAATAACCCTTTCATATCAGTTTCTCCGAGTGCAGTTTGTTATTAATTTTCCTTATAAGTTCCATTAACAAACAAACGAAACTTACAAGTAGCTTCTTAGGTACCCACTATTTTTGAAGCAAAAAATAGTTTTGTTTCCTACTAATTTGACGCCTTTTATAAGCCGTAGTCCTCCTATAAAAGACGTAGCCACACTTAGGCAGCTAATGCTACTTCGTTATTTCTAGCGTTTATATTTAATTTCTCGTTTTTTTAAGTGGATCATACGAGAATCCACTACTCGCTACTGGTACTGCTAGATTACTGTCGAAACCAATTACGCCCCCATATAAGCATCATATTTTATTATACACTACCTCTGTCTTTTTTACAATATATTTTCCTTGACTTTTTCATTTTCTTATTTTATAATACGATTTAGTATAAATTAAGGAGTTTTTATGGAATCTATAAAGAAATTATTAAATAAATTTTTAACAAAAGAAGTTATATTTTATCTTATTTTCGGTGTATTGACTACTGTAGTAAATATTGGCGTTTCTTATATATTAACTGCTTTTTTACATGTTGAAGGAAACATTGCAAGTACTATCGGTATTATTGTTTGTGTATTATTTGCATATTTTACTAATCGTAAATTAGTATTTAATTCATCTGCTTCTACTGCCAAAGAAAAATGGAGTGAATTTGCAAAATTCATATTAGGTAGAGCATCTACAATGGTTGTTGAAATAATTGGCGTATTTTTCTTAAATAATATGATACATGCTTTTTATGGTATGTTTAGTGATAATATTGCCTATTTAATTAATAAAATACTAATTTCTATTATTGTTATTATTTTAAATTTCTTTATAAGTAAATTTTTCGCATTTAAGAAATAATAAATTAACCTTATTGTATAAGAAATGTTTGGGCTACATTATTTTGATTGGAGGAAATCTAAATGAATTGTAGCTTTTTTAAATCTTTTATTATCTATTTTTTTATTATCTTTGTATTTTGTATTTTATTTATTCCAGTTTATTCTACATATCCAGAAATGTTTACAAACAACATAGATGATTTCACCATCTTTGATCCTTCCGAAGAATATGCTTGGCCAATACCAGAATATAGAACTATTACTTCTCCTTATGGAAAAAGAACTTCACCTACTGCACGGAGCATCTAGCTTCCATAAAGGAACAGATATTGGTGCTCCTGAAGGAACCTCTCTTTATGCTATTTGTGATGGAGAAATAACTTTTGCTGATTTTTTAGGTGGCGGTGGATATACTATTACTCTTTCTAAAGATAATATGAAAATTACTTATTGCCATGTTTCTCCAAATTTTATTGTTTCTGTTGGTGATATTATAAAAAAGGGACAACATATTGCTGACGTTGGTCCTAAAAATGTATATGGTGTGCCAAATAATCCATATAAAGATAAAAATGGCAACCCAACTAATGGTGCTACTACTGGTTGTCATTTACATTTAGGTATAAGAATTGATGGAAAATATATAAATCCTATGGCACTATTTTGAAAATAATACTGGTAGTATCTCAAACATTAATATTTGCACAATAGTATATTTGCCTTACTACAAAAGGCTGACAGATTTCTCTGTCAGCCTTTGCAACTTATACAAAGTTGCATTCGTTGTGCTTACTCCTGCTTACGCAGATGCTCAGGAAAGCTGTGCAGTTTCCTTACACACCGATCCACGCCGTTTATCAGCTCGACCATTCCGTTCCCCAAATCTTTTACATGGGTATGCTCCCAAACTGCCTGTACCTGCTCTTTTGTTGGTTCATTAATGTTGTTACTGATGTTACTCATTTTGGAATCCTCCTTGTATAGATTATTTTTTAAGCACATTACAAACACTTACACTTGTGCTATTTTTATATTTTATCATATTATGTTTACCATTGCAATACATTTTTACTATTTTCTTATACATTTTTACTATTTTCTTATAATTTTTCCGTGGTATTCCTACTACTGTTACATTATCTTCTACTGGTTTTGTTACTACTGCATTTGCTCCAATTTTAACATTGTTTCCAATTTTTATTGGTCCTAATACTTTTGCACCACATCCTACCATAACATTATTTCCTAAATCTGGATGACGTTTATATTTGTCTTTTCCTGTTCCTCCTAAAGTTACACCATGATAAATAGTACAATCATCCCCAATAGTAGTAGTTTCTCCTATTACAATTCCCATTCCATGATCTATAAATAATCTTCTTCCTATTTGGGCTCCTGGATGAATTTCAATTCCAGTTAGAAACCTCGCTATTTGTGAAATAAGTCTTGCTATAAAATAGCATCTATGCTTATAAAAAAAATGCCCTATACGATAGAATATTAATATATGAAATCCTTGGTATAAAAAAATAACATACCAAATTTTTTTTGCTGCTGGGTCTTTTGTCTGTATATTTTTTGCATCTTCATACAATTCTTTAAATATTTTTATCATACTTTGTACCATTCCTTTCTAAATGTACAAACTTTTTTTCCTCTCACCTTTATGTATAATATGAAAAATCATTTATTTTGTTTCATAAATTTAGTTTCTGCATATAATACAATAAAATTGTTTTTTAAGGAGGATATTATGTGTGGTTTCGTTGGTTTTGTAAATTTGAAACATGATTTACAAGATAGAAGAGAAATTTTAACACGTATGACAAAGAAATTAGCAAAACGTGGTCCAGATGAAGAAAATTTTTATTTAGCACCGAAAGTTAATTTAGGACACCGTAGGCTAATTATTATAGACCCTAAAAATGGTGGGCAACCAATGAGTGCAAAATATGATGACACAACTTATACTATTGTTTATAATGGTCAATTATATAATGCAAGTGAACTTAGAGATAAATTAAAAGAAATTGGATATGAGTTTAAAGGATATTGCGATACTGAAGTCATTTTAAAAGCTTATATTGAATGGCGGAAGTGATATTGTAAAAGATTTAAATGGTATTTTTAGTTTTGCTATTTGGAACGACAAAAAACAGGAACTATTTTTAGCAAGAGACCATTTTGGTATTAAACCTTTATATTATACTATATCACAAGATACAATTATTTTTGCCTCTGAAGTAAAAGCACTTTTAGAGCATCCTTATGTAGAACCTAAAATTGATAAAAGTGGAATTTGCGAACTATTTGGAATTGGACCTGCACATACACCTCGGTTCATGTGTTTTCAAAAATATTCATGAAGTAAAACCTGCTCATTTTATACTATATAATAAAGATGGGATTCGAGAAGAAGAATATTGGAAATTGGAATCAAAACCTCATACTGATGATTTCGAAAATACATGTGAACATGTTCATTACTTATTAGAAGATGCCATAAAAAGGCAATTAGTCTCAGATATGCCTTTATGTGCTATGCTTTCTGGTGGGCTAGATTCTAGTATAATTACTGCATATATTTGTAATTATTATAAAGAAAATAACTTACCAAAACTAAATACTTATTCAGTTGATTATGTAGATAATGATAAAAATTTTGTAAAAAGTGATTTTCAGCCAAATTCAGATAATTATTATATTGACATCATGTTACAACATTTTGATACTATTCATCATAAGATTGTTATTGATACTCCAGAACTTGCGTTGGCTTTAAAAGATGCTATGATTGCAAGAGATTTTCCTGGTATGGCAGATGTAGATTCTTCTATGTTACTATTTTGCAAAAATATCAGAAAAGATATGACTGTTGCAGTTTCACGGAGAGTGTTCTGATGAGATTTTTGCAGGATATCCTTGGTTCTTTAGAGAAGATGCACTAAATAGCAATACTTTCCCTTGGTCAATTGCACTTAATGAACGTCAAAATTTATTAAATTCTGATATTGCAAAAGAAGTAAATTTACAAGAATATATAGATTTTCGTTATAAAGAAAGTTTAGATAAAGTAGAAATTTTAGATTGTGATTCTAAAGAGACAGCAGAAAAGAGAAAGATATCTTATTTAACTTTGAATTGGTTTATGCAAACATTACTTGACCGTTCTGATAGAATGAGTATGTATAATGGTTTAGAGCTTCGTGTTCCATTTTGCGATTATAGGTTAGTAAATTATATGTGGAATGTACCATGGGAAATGAAAGCTTTAAATGGTAGAGAAAAAGGATTATTACGTTATGTTGTACGTGACCTACTTCCAGATGAAATTATAAATAGAAAAAAGAGTCCATATCCAAAAACTCATAATCCAACATATTTAAAAGCAGTAAAAGAAATGTTATCTGATATTATGCAAAAGCCAGATGCACCAATTAATAGCTTATTAAATAGAGATTATATTTTAGAAATACTAGAAACAAATGGAAAAGCATTTACAAGACCATGGTTTGGTCAGTTAATGATTTGGATGTCAAATATTAACACGAATTTTAATACTCTAATTTCATAGCAAGATATCTCTATTGATTAAATGTAAATTGTATATTTATCGTATTGTTAGTTAGCTCTATTTTTTTTATTAGACCTGCCAAATCTTCATAATCAAATTGGTTTATTGATAATTTTCTATAAGCTCTTTTCATTTCCTTAATTTTTTCTTTAACATTGCCTTCGTCTTCTATCCTCTGTTCATTACTAAGTACATCTTTTAACAACTTGTCTATTTTATTACGTTCGTTTACTAATTCATTATAACTTTTTTTATATTGTTCCTCACTTATTCTTTTGTCTAGTCTATCATTATATAAAGATGTTATTTTAAAAATTATAGCAGTTTTTTCCTTCTCGAGCTTTATTCTTTGTTCTACAATTGGCTTTAATTTTTGTTCTTTACATTTTTTATAAATATTTTCTCTTTTATGCCTAGAATCCAAAAAATCTTCCACTTCTTTTTTTAAGCTATTTAATACAATTTTCTCAATTTCATTATAATCATATCTTTTTGAATTTTTACACAATACTTCGCTAGACAGATAAGCTCCACAATATAAAACAATCTTTCCATTTTTATTAACTTTTCTCATTTTTCTATTGCATTCACAATATATTAAATTTCCAAACTTCGTATCTACGTTAGGTTTCTTAGGCTTATAGTTGTTATATTTGTTATTATTATGTATTGCTTCAAATATTTCTCTAGTTATTATTGGCTCGTGAGTATTTTTTGTAATTACACATTCTTCTCTTTTATTGTATATTTTTTTATTACTCTTATAACTTAAATTTTGACTTTTACCCATGTATGTGTCACCAATATAAACTGGTTTACAAAGTAATCGACTTACGCCCTCTCCTGTCCATATATCAATCTTTTTATCTTTAAAGATATTTAAATACCTTGCAGGAGTCAATATATTTTTTTCATTTAGATATTCAGCTATCTCTTTTGAAGTTTTGCCATTATATTTCATCATAAATATAGTTTTTACAACTCCTGCTACTTTTTCATCTATTACTAATTTACCGGGATGTTCAGTATCTTTTTTATACCCATATGGAGGGAAAGGACAAGAGTAAAATCCTTCTTCCATTTTTCTTCTTTTAGTTCTCTTAATATTTTTAGATGTTTCTCTACAGTACATTTCATTAAATAATCCCTTAAATGGTGCAATTTCATTTTCCATTTTATCGCAAAAGTTATCTACACCATCCAATATTGCAATATATCTTATACCCATATTAGGAAATATTTTTTCAATATATTCCCCAGAATCTATATAATTTCTAGCAAATCTTGCTAAATTTTTAGTAACTATCAATTCAATATGATTCTTTTTTAATTCATTTATCATTTTCTTAAAATCTGGTCTGTTAAAATTAGTTCCACTATATCCATCATCAACATACTCATAACATTTTTTATATTCAAAGTGTTTATTAATAAATTCATAGTTTATTTGCCTTTGATTTTTTATACTTTCACTTTCTTGATCTTCGCCATCTTCGCTACTTAATCTCATATAAATAGCAATATTATTAACTACCTGTTTTTTCATATTCATTTTTTTCTCCTATACAATTAAGTTCTAAAAAGTTATATTGTATATTGATATTTTTATCTTTATCTATCTCTATTCTTCTTACCAATTGTATCAAATTTTCTTTTGTGAAATCTCCACCATTTACTAAATCTTCCATCATTTCTTTCATACGTTGCTCTATTCTATTTGTTACATCCACTTTTTCAAATTCGTTTAATTGTTCTTGGATATCCTGTTTAATTGCTACTAATTTATCTCTTTGATTTTTTAACCCATCTGAAAACAATAAAAAATCAGATTCTTCTATTACCTTATTCAATCTATCGTTATATAGAATCTGTAATTTCTCATTTACCTCTGCAATCTCTGCATTTATTTTCGTCATTTTCTCGTCTAGTTCTTCCTTTCCTTTTTGGCTTCTAATTAGTTCTTTAAATGCTTCTTCATTATCAAATGCATTAGAATTTAAGTATTCTCTTAATGTCTCTATTATTGCTTCAAAGACTTTCTCTTCTACAATATGGTATGTATTATATTGTCTATAACATATTCTATTTGTTTTTCTATTTAATGCTGTTGAACATATAATGTATGTATCAACTTTATCACCACTTTTATATTTTCTATTTCTATGTGATATTGATAAATGATTATGACAATGCGAGCAATATAAAAGTGGCTTTAATAGCTCGTCAGAGGAATTTATTTTCTGTCTTCCCTTTCCTTTTAAAATCTTTTGTACTGTATCCCATGTTTCCACATCAATAATAGGCTTATGATGATTTTCTATGTATTCGTAATCTTCCTTAGAATTCTTAATCTTCTTTTTAGTTTTATAGTTAATCTTCCTAGTTTTATTTTGTACTACTGTTCCTATATAAACTGGATTTTCTAAGATTCTTTTTACTTGCGTACAATCCCATACTTTAGTTATTTCAGTTTGATTATTAACTGCAACTGCTAACTCTATTTGTAAACCTGGTGTTAAAATTTTTTCTCTATTTAGTATTTGTGCTATTTGATATGTACCTTTTCCTTCAACGAACTCTTTATAAATTCTTCTAATGATTTTTGCTTGTTCTTCTACAATTTCTATATTTCCTTTTACATCAATTTTTTTATATCCAAAAGGTGCTGTGCTTATATAATAAAACCCCTCATTTTTTCTCTTTCTATTTTTAGTTTTCTTTACATTTTTTGAAGTTTCTTTTGCATAAAAATCATTCATCAAATTTTTCAATGCTACAAAGTCAGTTGTTGAATCCAAAAAAGTATCTACATCATCTAATATAGCAATATATCTTATATCATTTTCAGGGAAAAATTTTTCTATAAGTCTACCTGTTTCTATATAATCTCTTCCTAATCTTGATAAACTTTTTGTTATTACCATATTTATTTTTTTATTTTCTATATCTTGAATCATTCTTTTAAAATCCGGTCTTTCAAAATTAGTCCCGACTATATCCATCATCTATATATTCATCATAGACAATAAACTTATTTTCTTCAGCAAAGGCTCTTAATATCTTTCGTTGGTTAGCAATACTTTCACTTTCTTCTTTATCTCCATCATCTTTACTAAGTCGTAAATATAATGCAGTTATATATTTCTTATCTGTATAATCTATTACATTCAATTTTTCCTCCTTCCCTGTGATTACTTAAATCATATTTTATTGATTGTATTATTATTTTGAAAGTTGAGAAAAAATTTTACATCTTATTTAACTTGTTTATTAAAATTCTTTCCATAACCTTTTGAAATGGTTCTCCATCTTCACTGTATGTTTTAATTACCTTATATTGTTCTTTTTTCTTTTGGTCTTTATTTTTTACATTTGTATCATTTTGCATAATCTCACCTCAATTAAGTTTATGAATTGAAATAATAAAATATTATAAAAAAGAAGATTAGCACTAAAGCCAATCTTGTGTATTTTTTCTTATTATTACTCCATCGGTTATTCCTATGATAATCTTATCGTTTTCGTCTACATACCTATCTAAAGCTATCATATCTCGAGAAAACCTAGAAAATTCAGTTGTAAGTATAACTTTCTCTTTATTAGACTTTGTAATATTTTTAATGTTTGGTCTTTCATAATTTATTCCTGAAAATCCTTCTTCTATATAAATTTTCTTACATTTAATATTATATTCTTTGCAAAAACATAATATAATATCTTTTTGCCTTTTTATATTCATTATGTGATCATCAATATGAGCAGTTCTTACATATCCAACTATACCTTCTTTATATTCCTTAAAAATTTGTTTCATCAATTCCCTATTTATATCACTAATATGGTTAATATTTTCTTTAATCATATGCCTCTTCCTTTCTACTATAAACTTTCAAACATCTTATAAAATAATATAGGATATGTGAAGTCGAGAAAAAATTATAGTTTATTTGCAGTATTAATTGCTTCATATTTAGGATAAATTGTTGGTAATATATCTATTTCTTCCAATATGTCTTCTAATGTTATTTCAAAATTTCCACTACTTTTCATATTATGTACTGCAATTTTAGAATATGCTATATATTCTGTTATTTGTTCTTTTAATACATTTTTCATCTCATACTCAATATTCTCTTCATTTAATGTTTTATTATGTTCCATTAGTCTTTTATAAGCCTTTTTAATATATTTTTTACATTCTTGTTTATTCATTTTTACCCCCATAATAAAAAGCCAGATTAATCTGACTTTATCATTTTTATTTTTTTATCTGCTTCTTTTGCAATAATTAGTGTACAATGAAGTCCTATTCCTAATATTGCACCTATCAGCAATCCAATAAATAATAGTATCAATTATCTCACCTCTCAAATTTCTACAAAGGTTATTTGATTTTTCCTACATAGATGTATAATCACATTTAGTTCTTTTTCACTCATTCCTAGTATGGTAAAAATATTCATAATTAGTAAATCCATACTTTTATTTCTTATATCTTGTATAAGCTGATAATATGTATCTGTGTTTTCTCCTGGTCCTGTGATATACATTTTACCTATTTCGATTTTGCTATAGCAAAATTCTTTAATTCTTTTAATTTGTTCATTGGCAGAATTATAAGAATTTACAATATAACAATTTGCTCTTCCTCTAATACTCTTATGTATTATTCTATTATTTTGCAACATGTTTATATAAATTTCTTCTACTTCTTTTGGCTCATACAAATCATATATTAATTCCATTTGCTTTGATAGAAGCTCTGGATCTATCTTAACTTTCATTTTATATAATAAATCTAATGTTATTGCTGCATAAGCTTTTCCTTGTTTTTTTGTAATCATAGTTTTCTCCTGTTATTTAAGCTTTAATATATAATGGAAAATCAGCAGGCTTTAATAGGTTTTGTGTATCAAATTCATAACATTTTTTCTTATTATTGTATTTGTATGCACTATTACACCATTTTCTTAAAGCATGATTTCCAATTGTTGAATGTTTCGATAATTCATTTATGTCTTGTTCGTGTTTATTCTTTAAGTTTATATAGTCTATGTCTGTTTTGCTTTCTCTTTTACTATAAATCAAATCTTTTTGTACTTTTTTTCTTCGTTTTTGATTTTCTTCTTTTCTTTTTTCTTTCTCAATTTTATACATCTCATTTTTTCTTAATATCTTTGAAATGTAGCTCACGGATGTATTTATTATTTCTGCTATTTCAGTTAAGCTCTTCCTTTGCTCAAAGTAAAGATTATTTATAATAGCTACTTTTTCCACAATAAACTCTCCCTTCTTTTTAGTTCAAAAAGTGTTTACACATTTTTTGACATAGTTTTTCTATATAGACTTAATCTAGAATTCGCCTATATTGATTTTTTTATAAACATATAGTATAATTTTATTGATTTAAAAAGAGTAAAACTCGCTTATACTATATGTTATATGTCTGTTAGGAACACAATTTGTTATGAAATTGTTTCTAACTATTTGCATTATAATTTTCTATTCTTTGAAAGTCAATAAACATTGGTAAAAAGCGATTGTAACACAATTTAGTTTTTTATATAATTTGTGTTCATAACAAAAAGGAGATTATAATGAATGAAAATGCTTATATTGCAGACATTTTGTCTGGATTAGGATTAGCTATAAATGAAAAAAATAATAGTGAAATTGTTATAAATTATCCTATAAATTTCAATAAAAAAACTATGAAATTTGTTATTGATGCTAACTATAAAATAACAATTCAACAATTAGGATATTTTTTAGCAGACTTTTTAAATGCAAACTTTAATGAATACAATGATTTTCTTGAATTTTTCACAAAATATTCATTATCTTTATTAAACTATGCTAAGTTAAAGAAAGTGTTTAAAGATGGATTTTGTAATGAAACTGATTTTCAAAACTTCATTTCAGATTTGCATATTAAAAACAAAAATTTATTAAATAAACTACAAGAACAGACAGATATGATACTAGATTATTGTTTGGTAAATCCAAATAATAAAGCTAAGAATTATTCACCAATAGAAAGACTATATGTACTTAGAAGAATATCCCCTACACTTACAGTTTTAAATGAAAATAAGTCTGCATACTATTCTACACACTTATTCTCATCATATCCTGGTGCAACTGAAAAGGATATTTATGATTTTTTATCTAAGAAGAATAATAAAGTAATAGAGTATGATTTAATTCTTCCTTATGACATTTCTAGCATAATTTACAAGTCTATTTGTAGCATACTTAAAGGAAATGTCTACTTAAAATCTTGTAAAAATTGTGGTAGATATTTTATAGCTACGAATAAAGCATATAACTATTGTGATAATATTGCTCCTGGAGAAACAACAAAAACTTGTAGAAATATAGGAAGAAAATCTACTTTTCAAAATAATAATGAAAATGATGCAGTATTAAAACTCTATTATAAAACTTATAATAGAAAATCTATGATGAAATCACGAAATCTTGATATTTCTAAATATGTTAATGATTTTAATAAATTTAAGGAAATTGGAAAAAAGAAAGTTAGTCAATATAAGAAAAATAAATTGTCTGCTGAAGACTTTAAAAATTGGATTAAAAAGAATAGCTAAACACAGCTATTCTTTAACTTTAATTAATCTATGAAATTCTATAATGTCCTATAATATAGTCTTTATTATATAACTCTAATATATCTTCCTCGTAGTTTATTTGCATTGGATTTGCATGATGTATTAAAAATGGTATGCCTTTTTTGTTTCGTTTATCTTATATAATCCCAATGTGGTCTTTGAATACAACTATATCTCCACCTTGCCATTCTGCTATTTTTGATAAATCAGTGGTAAGAGATATATGATTATTTTTTAAATATACATTTAGGTTTCGTACTCTTCTAAAATCAATATTTTTATCTATTGACTTGATGTTGTATCTATCTTTATGAGCTATTATGTCTTCGTTTACTAATTCCATTAAGTTATATCCTGCATCTTTTAGTCCAAATCCAACAACATCAGTACAAACTCCATATTCGTCATTTGGATAGCCTGTATTATAATACTTACTTTGGTATTTAGGTCTCGTTTGTATGTATTTCTTTACATTATTTAATATATCTGTCTGATCATCTATTCCGTCATTGTCTTTATCAATGTTACTAATATATGTTTCTATATCAAAGTCTTTGTTGGTGTATTGTCTGTGTGGAATAATACTTAATTTATATAATGTGATTATGCTTAAAATAACTACCAATATTACAATCAATAACACTATAATTTTATTTTTCATATTCTCATCACTCTCTTTTTTATAATACCATAAAAACAATTGCTTAACAATCTATTGCTTAAATATGTTGGATGAGATTTCAATAATATCTTTTATGAAAATTTCAGTATTACTAGTTAATATTAACTTTTTTTCATAGTTATCAATTTTCTTTATAATTCCGTTTATAGTTTGGTATTTTCCACCTTGTTTATTGATATCTGGTACAAAATAGGTAATTGTAACATTAGGTTGTTCTGCTATCTTATTTTGTATTAAACGTATTTTTTCGTCTAAAATACTTCTTATATCTTCTGTTATTTCTATCATTCTTTCTGTAATCCTTTCAGTTTCTTTTACCTCATCTTCATATCCAGTAAGTGCAGCAAATGGTGCAAACTGTGCTGACCTTTCTTCTATACTCATTTGTTTATGTGTTTTTGATACATGATGTTCTAAATTGATAATATCGTCATATTTGTGTTCATCATTCATAGATACCTCCTATCCTTTATGTCCTCCTATTTGTCCGTTTCTTTCAATAGTTGTTGCTCCTTCTTCTAAATTCATTCCTTTTATAAGAGCATTTTTACCATATTTACTTTTTATATTAATTATAGCGTTTTGTAGTGCTTTTTCTTTTTGCAACTCTTTCTCTTCTTTTTCCTTCTTTTCTTCTAATTCTCCATAATTGGTAAATAAATCTATTTGCTCATATTTATTTTTTTCTTTTATTTCAGTTTCATTTAATAAGTTTCCTACACATATATTGATTTTTCTAATTAGCATTTTTTTATTTACTATATCATCATATAGTTTTAAAAATCCATTCATAATTAATTTGGTTGATGATGTATGGCTTTCTAGCCTAAATGTTCCATGTGCTGGTTTTGGAATATTTCTTCCATAACGATCTATTTTGATTTCCCCATTGTAGAATTTACTATATTCTTTGTTTGTTAAATTTTCTACATCATATGTAATATCTAAAACTAATTGGTCTGTTACATAATTCTTTTCTACCATTTCTAACACTTGCAATTCTACCATTTCTTTTAATATTAATCTTGCTTTTTCAAAATTATAAGGGCAATGTAAGACTTGTCCAGAACTTAAGCTTTTAGTCTGTGGTTTATAATTTTTTATACTGTCTATTGTTACACATTCCCATCCCCAACTATGGTCTATTAGTAATTCTGCATTTAGTCCAAATAATTTATATAACAATTCTTCATTTTCTAATGAACACCTTGCTACATCTCCCATAGTATACATATTGTGTTCTTCTAACTTTTTTGCATATCCTTTTCCTACTCTCCAAAAATCTGTAATAGGTCTATGATTCCATAGTTTTTTTCTAAATGTCATTTCGTCTAGTCCTGCAATTCTAACACCATATTTATCTGGTGTTATATGTTTTGCTCCTATATCCATGGCAACTTTACTTAAGAATAGATTTGTTCCTATTCCTGCCGTTGC
This sequence comes from uncultured Clostridium sp., assembly GCA_947565445.1. Classification (GTDB taxonomy): domain Bacteria; phylum Bacillota; class Clostridia; order TANB77; family CAG-508; genus RGIG8482. The sequence continues at coordinate 24,406 of CANOGC010000016.1, forward strand.
TGTTATTCCTGTAGTATTGTATACATCCATAATCATTTTAGATACTAATTCTTTTGCTGTTAGTTTATATGTTTTTAAATAGCCAGTAATATCACAAAATATTTCATCTATCGAATATGGGTAAATATCTTCTGGAGCAATGTATTTTAAATATATATTATATATTGTTGTGCTATACTTCATATAAAGACTCATTCTGGGTAGTGCTTTTATAAAATCCAGTTCTAATGATGGATTATTTTTTAATTCTATATCATTAAAAGATTTTCCTATAAATTTATGGTTTGGGGCTTTCATTCTTCTTTCAAAATTTATACCTTTAGCTTTTTCTACTACTTCAAATAATCTTGCTCTTCCTTGTATTCCATAAGCCTTTAAAGCTGGAGTAACAGCCAAACATATTGTTTTTTCTGTTCTTGCTTCATCTGCTACAACAAGATTTGTAGTTAATGGATCTAATCCTCTTTCCTTACATTCCACTGAAGCATAAAAAGATTTTAAATCTATAGCTGCATATATTTTATTCAAAATCTCCACCTCCAAACTTTCCTCTTATAGTATAACATAAAAATCATTACTTGTAAACAGCTGTTTGGTACTTGTTCTAAAAAAATAGATTTACTTTTGCTAAAGTAATCTATTTTTCTAATTGTAATTATAATTCATCATCTAATAAAATAACTCTTGATACGTTAGTTAGTCTTGCTGGATAACTTTCTTCTACTACTCCTATTGAAGTAATAGAAATATTTTGTTTTTCTTTCAAATCTGATAATTTAATTTCAGTTCCTCTCCATAGTATTTTTGTATCATCTTTAATAGAAAATTCAAATAAACCTCTATGATTTATATCATTCACTTCAAGCCCTTCTACTAGAATGGTTGTTATTCCGTTATATGTGCTTATTTTTTTTATTTTAGCATAAAATACATCAGCATATGCATATTCTTTATTATTATCATGGCTTATAGTATTAACAAGATTCGAATCAATATTTTCAACTTTAAATTTAAAATTCTCTCTTTCTGTAACACTTTTTTCAATTATTTTATATGCAATAACCATACCTATAACTATAATCAATGCAATTAAAATTCCAATAATAATTTTTGTATTTTTACTCATTACACCCACCATTTCAACCTTTCACTTTATATATTGATACAATATATATTATCTTTTTCTATTTATATTTAACTAATTGCTTCTGATATTAATTTTAATTGCCATTCGTTATCTTTATATTTCATTTCATATTCGATAAAATATGCACCTAATGGACCTCTATATTTTGTTAATTCAAGTTTAGCTTCATTTTCTTCTACTATCTCTGGAATTGTTGAAACATATATAAGAATTCCATTTTCTATTCCTCTGTCTTTCGTTGCTAGTCCCTGTTCAATTAATTCTTCAAGTGTATTTTGTTTTATTTCTATATTTTGATATTTTTCTTTTAGGTATTCTACTATTTCTTGTTTTGTTTTATCTTCTATTGGTTTACTTTTTATCATTTTCTCCCATTTTTCTTTCTCTTCTTTTGTATTAAAATTAGGCATATTATATTTTTCTGCTTTTTCTACTTCTGTTAAAGGTCTTCTAAAATTTGAAAAATCAATCGCTAAAAATTTGATATTTTCCTGCAATCCTTGATCTCTTTCCATTATAACTTCTATCATGTCAATATACATCTTAGCTAATTTGCTTGTCTTATTTTGCTCTTCTATATTATTAGGTCTTACTACATCATTTTGCACTTTTGATATGTCTGATATTTTTCCTGCAAAATATGGTTTTTCTTTTTCTTGTTCTATTAGGAATATTGCAAATGTTTCATCTATTGCAAACTCTCTAATTTCATTAAGCATTATTGCAGAAGTATTCTTTACCATCATTCCAGCTTCACTCTTTATTTTTCCTCCTGTTTTATCTAACTCAAACTCTATTGTTTGTAATGCTTTTTCAATTTCATATTCATCTCCATTCGAAAAATAAAATGGCTTATTTTGTATTTCAGTAAATTCTGTTTTTTCTTTTAATTTTATATTTGGAACTTTTAATAGTTCACCTTCCTGTAGGTTTTTATTACCTTTATATGTGTTTTTTTGCCCTTCAATGTTTTGATATATTTCATTAAATGTATTTCCTTTTGGGTTCTTACATAAAATCACTTCATCTTCTTGCTTTGTTTTTAATTTAATAGCAAAGTCATCTTTTGAATTATAGTATAAAACTTCTACTTGCTTTCTTAATTCATCACTTTCACTATTCTTTTTTATTCCAAAATATTTCACATTCTCATAATTTCCAAATTTTCCATTCTCGAATTCTTCAAATACTTTTTCAAATTCAAAGTTTTTCTTTAACATTGCATATAAGAAATAATCTTTTGGATTTCTATCTTCCCATTCAAAGTCATCTAATATATCACTTGTTTCGTTAAACTTCTCTTTAATTGCCTTTTCAATTTCTTCTTTTAATTGTAAAGATGGAGTTCCAACTTTTTTATAGTAATATTGTTCGGATAAATCATTTACCGTAAACGTTTCTTTATTTAAGTTTTCTATAACTTCCAATTGTGGTGTATAAAGAATGTTTTGCTTTGCTAGGTTATTTTTCAAATCATTCCAAATTAATTGGAAAGTACCACACCATATTGTATCATTTTCAATTTCATCTTCTAATGTTAATGATGTTGCTAGATTTCCAGTTTCGTAATAATGTGGATTATCTACTATATTTTCATCTATACTATTATATATTTCTTTTCCTAATATCTTAATTCTTATACCGTCTATATAGTCTTTGTCTGAATTTTCTGGAGCTAATTTATGATATTTTGTAATACTATATAATAGAGCATTAAATTCGATACTTCCACCATCTCTTAGTCTGTTTATTTTTAATGGAAATAATAATACTATTACTAATACAATTATTGCTATAATTAAAATTTTTTTCTTTTTCATAAGTTCACCTTTTACCTTTCTATTATTTAGATGCTTTTTTCTTTGCTTTTAGTTGGTATTTTGTAAAAAAAATTGAAAAAGTTATTGTAAAAATTAAAAATATAGTTGAAACACTAAATATTCCAATGCTTAAATAATTTGGAGTATGTATATTTGTATCTTCTATAATTACATTTTCAACATTATTTATACTTTCATTATCTTGTATTATCTCATTTTCTCTAAACTCTTCATTCTCTTTGTGTTCTGTGTCATTTTTTGTTGGAGTATTTGTTGTACTTTGATTTTCTTTATGCTCTGTGCCATTTGTTATTTGAGTGTTATTTGTATCTTGATCAGCTTTATTAATTGGTGCTGATTTCTTCTGTTTTTTTAATGTTGCTATTCCAAGTGCAAATGTTATTATAAACATACCTAAATTGCTTAACATTATTCTTAATGAATAAATTGACTTATAATATCTCCACTTGATTGTATTTGCTGATTCTCCTAATAATGTTCCAATTTCTTTGAAGGTAAAATTAGATAGTATTTTTAAAGTAACAATTTCTTGTTCTTTAGGATTTAAGTCCTTTATTAGTTTATTATAGGTATCTTTATTTATAAGTTTATCTATTTCATTGTTTTCATCTTCTAAATCATAAATTGTATCTAAATCAATAGCCTTATTATTTTTTCTTAAAAGTATCAATGCTTCATTTTTAGTTACTGTATATAACCATGTTCCTATTTTATCTGTTGGTAATTTATCTTTTTCTAAAACATATAGTTTTGAAAATACTGTTTGAACTACATCTTCTGAATCTTCTTTGTTTTTTAATATACTAAATGCAATTCCATATACAAGTTTTTTATATCTATTATATAGCTTTTCAAATGCTATTTTGTTATTGTGCTTTATTTCTAAAACTAGCTCTCTTAACTCATTTTCATTTACTTTTCCCATATTACTAGTCCCTTTCTTTATGTTTTATTTATAACACACTTTATATAAAAAATAAAGAGGGTTTCCTTGAAGGATTCCCCCATGATATAAAAAACAATATCAACTTTATGATTTATTATTCTTATTAAAAAATGACTTCCTAAAAAAATGAATAACAAATGGCAAAAATATTGCTAAGCCAATTAAAAATGAATAGCTTTTATGTGCAAAGGCATAATAAACTATATACGCTAAAAATCCAAATACATAAGCAAAGAAACTTATACGAAAAATGTATTTAAATATATTAGCTGTTTTTTCTTTATTAAGTAATAAGAATATATTTTCAAAAAACATAGCAATAGAGCATATTATAAAAGGACTTATAATTACTTTTGCAAACAACTTATTTTGAAAAAATGCCCAAATGCAGATAACCATTGCTAATAAAGATATAAATATTTTTCTTATTCTAAAAACATTTTGTATCGTTTTTCCAATTTCACCATTTGTCTTTTTCATATTCTATTTTCTCCTATACATATAATTTGTGTTTTACTTTTCATCTATGTTATCCCTTTCTATATACATTTTTCTTAACCTGTAAATTGCTGCAATTAGCAAAATTATACTTATTGAAATTATAAATATACTACCATATATGTTTTTATTCCATAAAGATATTCCTAAAATGAATATTCCACCTATTACAGATATAAAAAGCAAAACAATTAAAGCAATTAAAGGATATCTTATTATCTTTGGTAGTTTTTTGTTTGTACTTGCTTCAAAACATCCTTCTATTATTAAATCTAACAATATTTCAAATATAAAATCCATTTTTTTACTCCTCAGATTGTAATTTATTATTGCCATTCCCATTTTGAATAATATTTGTTTGTAGAAAATAAAATGTATTCTTTTTCACTACCATTACTATATGCTAACATTCCACCCATTTGTTCTTCAGGTACAAGGTGGAAACCTCTATTTTCCATATATTCATCTAAATATTGTCCTCCACTTTTATTTGATGTATCTGCTGTTTTACTAAATCCCACTCTATTAGGATTATTTTGTACTATTGTATATTCTTTATCTGTAAATAAAATTTCTAACATTCCAAAGCAAGATGAAAATGGATTCCATACTCTAAATTTTACTATTGAAAAAATTGTAGCACTTAATAAAATTGCACCACATATTAAACTTGTTATAATACTTGTTTTTCTTCTCATAAATCCTACCTCCAACTCGTCGATATGGTTATTATATCTAAATTCTATTTCATAGTATTTTTTCTTCTTACCTTTTCTTGTCTTTCTTCATACATTTCACGTATCCATACTTTTACTGGTGCTTTCCATTGTTCATTTTTATTTGGTATATTTTTTATAAGACTCTTTGGGTTTAATCCCATTTCTTTTGCAATACGTATATCGTCATTATTTAATCTGCATTTTTTCTTTGCCTCATTCCACAATTCTTCTTTATTTTCCATTTAAAATTACCCTTTTAAAAATTATGTTAAGCTTTTCTAAATTTGTAATTGTTATTTTTTGTTAGTTCATAGCTTTGCACAATTAATTCTTCTACTAAAGAAGTATCTACTTTGTCATCTATAATAATTGTATTCCAATGTTCTTTGTTCATGTGATAACCTGGTATTATATAATCATAAGAACTTCTTAACAATTCTGAATAATCTGGATTTGTTTTTACATTTAGATATACTTTATTTTTTACATTCATTATTAAGGCAAACCATTTTTTATTTTCTAAATGTTTTATGGTTACTGATGTATTATCATCTGGAAATGGATAATCTTCATATGTATCTTGCAAACTCAAACTATATTTTATTATATCTTCTCTATTCATCTTACTTTCCTTTTGCTAAAGTATTTAAAATACTGCTATATTGATTACTCAATTTACTAATATCATCATTTTTAATGCTATTGCATAAAACTTCTATATTTTCTAACATATAAGTTTCTCATTTTGTTATATTTGTATTATTGTTTCTCTTTCCAAAAATTACTAATTATATATGCAAGTTCTTTTGGATTATCAATATTTACTTCGTGTCCTGCATTTTCTATAATCTTAAGTTTACTATTTTGTATTATCTCATTTAACTTTTTTGCACTTTTCATATTTATATTATCTTTTTCCTTTTCTCCACATATAATTAATGTATTGCATTTTATATTTGGTGCTTTGTCTGGAATAGATAATTTGCCCATTGAGTTTAATAATCTAATCATATCTTTTTTAGGACAACCTAATTTTTCAAACATTTTTTTAGGCATAAACTTATAAATAATGTTTTGTATAGTAAATATAGTCTTTGGTATTTCGTAGGGTGTTCCTATAAGTATTATTGAATTTACCTTTTGTGGAAATTCTGTTATATAATCAATAGTAAGTATTCCACCTAATGAAAGCCCTACTAGGTTTATTTTTTCATTAAAACTATTACAATAATCAGCAAATGTTTTATACATATTTTCATAATTTACTTGATAATTTTTTACAATAGAAAATAGATTCGGTGTTTCTACATTTATTCCATTATTATTTAATTCCTTTTTAATTTCATTCCAACTTTTTTCATCTTGTCCTAATCCATGAACTAAAATATTTGCCATTTTTCAATTTCCTCCACATATTGACTATCTAATCTTTGTCAAGTCCTTTTTTATAAATTTATTATATTATTTTTTTGTATGGCAAACAA
>CANOGC010000017.1 GCA_947565445.1 uncultured Clostridium sp.
CTTTTGTTACTGTTACATTTAGTGTATCTTCTGGTAATGTAAATGTGTTTGTGATTATTATTTTTCCTGTTTCTTCGTCTCTTCTTATACTTGGTACGTAGAAGTTTAAGTCTCCTTCGTTTACTTCTTGTTCTTCTATTGTATATGTAATAGCGTTTCCATTTGCATCGTATTTTGGTAAATCTTCAAATACTACTTCTTTGTTACTTTCTGTTGTTATTGTTTGTTGTCCAACTACTGTTTCTCCTTGTTTTACTACTATTTTGATGTTTTCTGGTCTATGTACTTTTTGTACAAGGTTTTTTTCCACTTTCAATAGGTTTTGGGCTAGAACATTTTTCCAATTTCCTTACAGCTCTACGGAAATCGGTATTGATAAACGTTTCTTTACCATATTAAATTTATGTTATGTTTATGTTACATTTTGGGACACTTTTTTACATTTTTCTTAGGGAATTGGAAGGATTTTAGATAAAAAACCGAAACCAATATTTTGTACGCAGTGGAAACTGATTACAAAATCTAACTTCCGTACTAGATAAAAAAAGATGGCATAAGAAGAAAAAAATGCCCCCAAAAGGAGGCGTGGCTACTGTAACTTCCCTATGCATATTATTATCAATATTGCAATTACGCAATTCCGTATAGCTCTTCTAGCTATTGCCTTTTGGGTTAGAATGTCCTTTCTGCACATCTGTCGCATAATCCTAATATTTACTATTAGGCATACAACCGCAATTACCAAAGCCATTACAATTTTAAAAATCTCCCATGTTGTCATTTCTTCTCCTCCTATGGGGTAGGTGAGTACACAAAAAAACATGTACCCTATTGTTATTTAGTTAATATAATTATATAGTGATTTATGTAAAATGTCAAATTGAAAATTATTAGTGTTATTCTTTCACAATTTTACCTTTATAATCTATATAATCTTCTATCATTATTTTAAATACTGTACATATTGGTACTGCAAGGAACATTCCTAATATTCCAAAATATGCTCCTCCAATTGTTACAGCAAATATAACAAGAAGTGGACTAATACTTAGTGAATTTCCTACTATTTTTGGATTTATTATGTTTGCATCAATTTGTTGTAATATTATAACTATAATAGCCATCCATATTGCTTTTCCTATTCCTCCTGTAAATATTGTAATAATGATTGATATTCCTACTCCAACTATTGCTCCAAAATATGGTATTAAATTTGATAGTCCAATGAAAAATCCTAGTAGTACAGCATATTTTACACCTAATATTGACATAGCTATTGCCGTTAATATCCCTACTATAATTGCATCTAGAATTTGACTTGATAGGAATTTAAAAAATATGTTATTACTTTTATAAAAATATTTTCCTATAGATTTATATGTTTTTTCTTTAAATAAAGCTCCTCCTAATTTTCTTAAGAAGTTTAGAATTTGTCTTCTTTCTAGTAAAATGTATATTGATACAATTAATGCTACAAAGAAATCAAATATTCCTCCTGCAAATCCTATTATTCCTTTTGCATATTCGAAAATTGTTTCTATATTAATATATTCTGTTAAATTAATTTGGTTTAATGAGTCTGAAATTGCTTGTACATCGATTTTTCTTAATACTGAATCTTCTGGTATATTTTTTAAACTACTCATTGTATTTTGATAATATGTGCCTATATTATTTGCTAAGTCTGCAATACTTCCGTGCAAGTGTTGGTATTATAAATTGAATTACTAATATGATTAGTATTAGTACTACTATGTACACTGTAAATACACTTATTACTCTTGCTTTATTTTTAACCCATTTGCATTTTGTTTTTTCATATAGTTTTTCTAAGTTTCTACTTGGAATATAAAATAAATATGCAAGTAATATACCAATAATAAATGGCATTAGTACACTAAATATTCCTTTTATCCAGTCTGTTATGTCACTAAAGTTATCCAATGTTTTATATACTACTATAACTGCTACTGCAAAAATAAACCAGTATAGCCATTTTCCCCATATGTTTCCTTTCTTTTCCATATGTACTCCTTAATTTAAATTTTTAACAATAAAATTTTACATTACCTGAATGAATTATCTTCCATTTTTCAATAATTTGAAAATAATGTAAAGAAATATCCTCACAAATAATATTTAATTCTTTTTCAGGAATCTTACTTTTATTATGACAAATAATACAACCTCCTGATTGAGTTATCCAAACTTTAGTTGCATTGGCTACTGGATTCCCTTTTGAAATATGAACATGAATAGGTTCATCATTTTCATTTGTCCAAAAATATATTTTATATCCGTTTTAATTCAAAAATATTAGGCAATTTCTAATCCTCCTAATCGTGCATATTTAAAAAAGAAAGAAGAACCATTTTTTACAATTTCAAAAAATGTTTTCTTTTCCTCTTCTGAATAATTTCCATCTTCTAAAACAACATTATAACTTGGCAATTCAATAACATAAGTATCAAATCCATATTCCATTGCTCTTTCAAAAGTAACACGAATATATTCTTCTCCATTTTCTTTTTTTCCAATATTAGAAAATACACCTATTGTACCATCTGGATATCTAGCAAATTCATATGTCATTATATTCACTCTCCTTTACTATTTTGCATAATTCTAACATGCCTTTTGGCTTTATTATACTCTATTTTTATAAAAAAATCTATACAATTTTTAAATCCTTTTTTAGTTCTAATCCTACTGGGCAATGGTCACTTCCCATTATTTCTTTATAAATATATGCATCTTTTATCTTTTGTTTTATATCTTCTGATACAATAAAATAATCTATTCTCCAGCCTACATCTTTTGCTCTTGCCCCTCCCATATATGACCACCATGTATATGCTATTTTTTCTGGATATATAAACCTAAAAGAATCTACAAATTTTGCATTTAAAAGTTCTGTCATTTTACCTCTTTCTTCGTCTGTAAAACCTGCATTTCTTCTATTTGTTTTGGGGTTCTTTAAGTCGATTTCTTCATGTGCTACGTTTAAATCTCCACACATAATTACTGGCTTTTTCTTATTTAAATTGGTAAGGTATTTTCTTATTTCATCTTCCCATATCATGCGGTATTCTAGCCTCTCTAATTCTCTTTTAGAGTTTGGTGTATAGATATTAACTAAATAAAATTTATCAAATTCTAATGTAATTACTCTTCCTTCATTGTCATGCTCTTCTTTTCCTATTCCATATGTTACATTCATTGGTTTTATCTTTGTAAAAATTGCTGTTCCAGAGTATCCCTTTTTTACTGCACTATTCCAATATTGAGTATATCCATCTAATATAAAATTTTCAATTTGTCCTTCTTGCATTTTGGTTTCTTGTATACAAAATATATCTGCATCTACACTTTTGAAAAAATCCATAAAGCCTTTTTGTAATACAGCTCTTAACCCATTTACATTCCATGAAATAAGTTTCATTATAATATCCTCCATTCGTGTAGGTATTATACCACGATTCTTCAAAAAAGCAAATAGAGATTTCTCTATTTGCTCATTATTTACATATACACATAGCATTCCAAGCTTTTTCTACCATATTGTATTGCCCCTGTATGTGTTCCCATATATATATCTATTTTATTATTTGTAATTGATCCACCTCTATCTTGTACTATAAACCATCCACCATTTGGTTTGTCTTTTAACGCTGGTATATAAATTACAGTTCCTATTGGGTATGCCTTTCCAGCAGCTATTGTATACCAAATTGTTGGAGTAGCACCTGATGATGTAGCTCCATTTGTTTTTCCACAACATTTTTCACAAGAACAGTATGCAGAAGTGTTAAATGTTTTTACTGTAGGCGTTTTTCCTATAACCCTTTTTGCTAAAATATTATCTGAATTTTTAGCAGGGTTTGGTATGGCTCTTTCTTTACTTGACCTTGAAGTAACTACTGCTTTATTTATTTCTACAACTTGTGTTACTGGTTCTTCTATAATTGTTTCTGATAGAACTATTCTATCTATTTCAATATCATTTTTTAATTTTAAACGGTATGTTATTTCTTTTAGACCATTTTTACCTTTTGTTAATATTCTACTTGCACCATCTGCATCATTACTAGAATCTTTTGTAACTGTTTCAAATGGTATTTCTACTTTCTCTGTAATAACTTTTTCTATTACAGGAGCATATTCTCCTAATAATTGTTCTATTGAGACCTCACTATTTGCTTCTGCAAGTTTAATAACATCTTGCCCTTCTTCTAATGTTTTTGTAATTGTAATTATTTTATTTTCAAATATTTCTGAATCTAGATTTGGCACAACTCTTTCATCTGGTAAAACTACAATATGATTTTCTTCTAATATGTCATTTACCTTTGTTTTTGTTGTTAATATATTCATTTCATAATTGTTTGATAAAACAATTTTTACATTACTTAATTTAATGTTTGTAGCCATAACACCTACACCACATATTAAGATAAATAGTATTGTTATAAGTGCTATTTTTCTTACAGATAACGAGGCTTTTTCATTTTTCATCATTTGAATTAATACCCCTCCTTCAAGTGATATCATCATTATACTTTAACGTATTATTTTTGTCAAATGCTTTTTTGTTTTTTAATACTAATGTATGCATAAGGGAGTTTCTATATAAACAATCGAACGGAGCAGGGAGCTCCGTCGGGACGGAGTGAGACTGTTTATATAGAAACTCCCTTACAGGATATTTATATATTTCAAAGTCTGCATACTATATTATATGCTGCTTGTACATGAAAAATGACTACATTATTACCTCTATTTCATTAATTTTACCATTATCTATTAATTTGACTTTCTTATCTTCTATATTCTCTCCATTTAATATAAAACTTTCTACTCCACAATTTTTCCCATTTGGATTTTTTATTTTTATATTATATACACTTGTTTTATATTCATATCTTATACTGTATTCTTTCCAATATGTTGGAATAGATGGATTAATATATAATGTTTCATTATTTATTTTTAAGCCTAGTATATATTCAATTCCTGCTTTATACATCCAACTAGATGAACCTGTATACCATGTCCAACCACCTCTTCCGGCCAAATTTCCTACTCCATATACATCTGCTGCTATAACATATGGCTCTACTTTATACCTTTTTACTGCCTCTTTCGTTCTTGCATGTTCAATTGGGTTTATCATTCTAAAGTATTCTGCCCCTTTATCTCCAAAACCTAACATTGCTTCAGCAATTATTGCCCAAATTGCTGAATGGGTATATTGCCCTCCATTTTCTCTTACTCCTGGTAAATATGCTTTTATATAACCTGGCTCTAACTTGCTTTTTTCAAATGCTGGGTCTAATAGCTTTATTATTCCACTTTGCTTATCTACTAAATGATTTTCTAAACTTTCCATAGAAATATATTTTTTGTCATTATCTCCTGCGCCTGAAATTACTGACCAACTTTGTGCAATACTATCTATTTTGCATTCTTCATTTGCAATACTTCCTAAAATATTTCCATCATCCATATACGCTCTTCTATACCATCTACCATCCCAACCATGTGAATTTAGTGCTTTTTTCAAATCTTCTTGTACTTTTTTATATTTTTCTACTTTTTCTGTATCATTTTTTATTTCACATATTGGTATAAATCTGTTTAATACCTCATATATGAAAAATCCTAACCATATGCTTTCCCCTTTTCCTTTATTTCCAACTGTACTAAACCCGTCATTCCAGTCTCCTGAACCAATCTTAGGAATCCCATGTTCTCCTAAGTTAATTCCTTTTTCAATAGCTTTAATACAGTGTTCATATATAGACCCTGTTATATCAGTTATAGGATGTAAATCATAATTTTCATCTGTGTTTTCATCTAATATATTTCCTGTAATATAATTTACCTCTTCTTCTAATATACTACTATTTCCTGTAAACCTAACATATTCTGCTGTTACATATGGAAGCCACAATAAATCATCTGAAAATTTGGTACGAATTCCTTTACCTGTTTCTTCATGCCACCAGTGTTCTACATCTCCTTCTAAAAATTGATGAGAAGCATGTCTTATTACCTGATCTTTCATAAATTCTGGGTTAATATATTTTATTCCCATTGTGTCTTGTAGCTGGTCTCTAAAACCATATGCTCCACCAGATTGATAGAAACCAGATTTTGCCCATAATCTACTTGCTATTGTTTGATATGCAAGCCATCCATTTAGCAATATATTCATTGATTCTACTGGTGTTTTTACTTGAACGGTTCTTAAAGTTTTTGCCCAATATTCTTTTGTTTTTTCTAATTCTTTTTTTGCATTTTCTAAAATTGTATATTTATATGCTACTTCTTGCATTTTTGTTTTGTCTTCTTCTGCTCCTAAAAGTAGTACTATTTCTTTATCTTCAAATGCTTTTAACTCTATTTCCATTTGTACTGCCATACATGCCGATACTCCGTCTGCTCCTTCATTTCCTAGTTTTATAGCTTGTAATGCTTCTGGCTTTTGGATATTCCCTTTTCCTATAAATTGTTTTTTATTTCCTGTATATGACTTGATATCTAAGCTTGTAGATATATAGCAGTTTATATTTATATTATCTTGTATATACCTACTATGCCCATATATAATATTTTTGTCTTGGTCAAAATCTACTGAAATATAACCATCATTTTTTATGCTATCTTCTCCTAATATTGGTTTTACATAGTATACTAGTTTTAAATTTCTTTTTTCTGGTAATATATTTTTTAATCTTATAATAGATATTTTTACATTATCTTCTAATGGTACAAAGGTTTCTTGTTCTTGTAATAACCCAAATCTTATATTTTTAAATTTACTATATCCAAAACCATAAGTCATATAATATTCTTCATCATCTTGGTTTAGTTTTGGTGATAAACTCCATGTTTTATTGTATTTTTTGTCTTTTATATATACTATTTCTGATGGAATATCACATAATGGATTATTGCTCCAATCTGTAATACGTCCTAGTTTGCAGTTTTTATACCATGTGTAACCTGAATTATTTGTAGTTACCATACTTCCAAAGTTAGGGTTTGCAAGTACATTACACCAAGCTACATCTGCTTTTGTGTCTTTTGTCATTTTTATAATATATTCTTTTCCATCTTCACTAAACCCACCATATTCATTATAGTATTTTAGTTCTTCCATATTAATTAAATTGTTTTTCTTTTCTAGGTTTGGTGGCACTAGCTCTTCTGCCTCTTCTATTGGTAATTTTTTTATTGTTTCTAAATAATCTTCTTCTAAATCTTTTATAATTGTTTTTAGGTTTCCTAAATGTGCATCTACTATAAAGTTTGCTCGAAATTCTAGTAAATCAATATTTTCGATTTCATTTGCATTTAATATATATATTCCTGCTTTTTGGTTTAGTAAATACATTAAGTGTCTATTTAGTATTTCTGTTTCTATCATTTCTTTTACATATCTTTCATATACATTTTCTTCTTCATTTATAATAACTAAATCTATATCTATATTTTTCACTTTGATATATTCAAATGCTTTTAATATTTCTCTTACAACATATGAATCATTTACATCTTTTATTTTTACAAGTAATATTGGAAAATCTCCTGAAATACCATATTGCCATAAGTCTTCAAGATGATATATTTTTTCTTCTTCTACATTTTGCAGTTTTTTTAATGGGTTTTGTATAATTAAATATGACAATAATTTTTGGTATGTTTCTATATCAGTTCCCTTTAAACCTAAATACCTTGCCTCTTCTTCTACTTTTGCTTTAGACAGCTCAAATGCTCTTTTTACATTTTCTGTGTTTGTATATTTTTTTAAGTTTTCATATATTTCTTCTTTTTCGTATGATGCTGTTATAATTAAGTTTAGAGTTACTTTTTCATTTGGTGCTATTTTTATAGTTCTTTTTAATGCAACAATTGGGTCTACTGCAAGCCCTAAATTTTTAGAAAATGGTGTGGAATTTTCTATCATTTTTGGCACACCACATACTATATCTCCATTTAGTTTTTCTTTGTCTATTTCATATTCTAGTTCACCTATTGTTTCATGGTTTGTAGATAGAGTAGCTCCTAAAAATACTTCTTCTATATTCCCTCTTTTATTTCTTTTTACTAAAATCCCATTTATATCTTCTAAATATTCATATTTTAAAAATAGTTTATTAAATGCCATGTGTGCATAGTCTTGCTCTTTTGTAGATAGTACTGGTTCAAAAACACTTGATATTTCTAATGTTTCTTCTGTGTTTCCTGTGTTTTCTAGTGTTAAAGCTCGTATTTCTACTGGGTCATCTGGTGCAGTAATTACTCTACATGTTGTAATTATATTTTCATCTGTTCTTATAATTTTATCTTGGTCTGGCATGAAATGAACTTCTTTTTTATCTGGTTTTACTATATCATTTCTTAAAATTGTACTCCAAATTCGTTTTGTTCTAATGTTTTTTATATAAAAGAATATTCCTTCTGGAGTATCATTTGTATATTTATACCTGTTTATTAGTAAATTTTTATATTTACTAAATCCTTCTCCTTTTTCATTCATACAGATTGTGTAGGTTTCATTTGATATTGTATTAAAGTTGTTTAAGTTTTCGTTTTGCTTTTTATATACTCTTTCTGTATAGTTTTCATAATCGATATTTTTTAGTTTTTCTATTTTTTCTTTTTTCTCTTTTGTTATTATTACATCTTCTGGCATACGTTCTTGAAGCAAGATATCCACCGCCTTTATTTCTGGGTTTTCCATAAATCTTTCTTGTAATATATTGTTGTTTATTAAATTGTTAATTGAAAGTAATATAAGCGCTTGGTGGTGTGCCATATAGGTTTTTACTACTTCATATTTTTTGTTAGAAGATACTCTATTTGGAGTATAATCTATTGCTTCATAAAACCCAAATTTACCTACCATACCATTTTTTTCTAATTCTTTCATATTGTTAAATACAGGGATTGGTTCATCCCCAATTGCAAGAATACTTCCATATGGGCTTACTACCATTTCATCTGCAAGTCCTCTTTTTAAGCCTAACCATGGTATTCCAAAGGCTTTATATTGATAGTTTGAGTTTAAGTCTTTTAAGTTAAAAGCAGATTCTGAAATTCCCCATGGTATTCCTAGTTTTTTTGCATATTCTTTTTGGCTCATTAACATGAATTTGCAAGATTCGTCAAGTAGGCTTCCTTCATATTTTTTTATATTAACATTTGGCATTAAGTATTCAAATGCAGTTCCAGACCAAGATACTAGCCCTTTATATCCTTTGTTTACTGTAAGTGTTCTACTTAAGTTTTGCCAATGTTTTGATGGGACATCATGTTTTGCTATTGCTACAAGGCTTGCTTGTCTTGCTTCTGATGCAAGTAAATCATAATATGAATCTGTTAATTTGTTTTCTTCCACATTAAACCCTATTGAAAACAACCTTTTTTCGTTATCATATAAATAACTAAAATCTGTTTTTTCTATTAAGTCTGTAACTATTTGTATTAAGTTCTGAATTTGTTCTTGAGACACAGTAGTGTCTGTACTATGGTTTTGTCCTTGTTCGGGCACAGTGTTGTCTGTCTTACGGGTATTCTTAAGCAACGGTGCCCCTACATTCATTATATTTTCTAGAAAGTCTTTTAATAAATATAAATATCCTACAAAGTTTCCACTATCTACTGTGGAGATATACCTTGGTAGTAATGGCTCTAAGGTTTTTGTGTTATACCAATTATATAAATGTCCATTCCATTTTGTTAGTTTTTCTACTGTTGTTATTGTATTTTGTATACTTACAATTGCTTTATTTAAGTCTATATATCCTAAGTCATATGCAGATATTATTGTAATTAAACCTAACCCAATATTTGTAGATGATGTTCTATCTACTGTTTTTTTACTTCTATCTTCTTGATAATTGTCTGGTGGTAAGAAGTTGTTTTTTTCGTTCATATAAGTTTCGAAATAGTCCCATGTCTTTTTTCCAATTTGCACTATATATTCTATTTGCTTATTTCCTAGTTCTTTTACTTTTGCTACTGGTACTTTTTCTTTACTAATATACCATGTAACAAGTGGTATTAATATCCACCATGCACATAGTATATAAACTAATATTGTTCCAAATCCTAATTCAATATATGGCATTAATATACCTACAGCTACACCTACTACCACGTTTATTAGCATTAGTTTGTAATATGAAAATATATCTGTTTTTCCGCTTTTTTCTGCTTCTTCAGATGTTGTCCATTCTAATAGATTTTCATGTGATATTTTCATTCTATATATTGTCTTTATAATTGCATTTAGCGAAATATATGCTTTATGTGGTAAAAAGCCTATATCTAGTATTCCTCGTAGTATACTTGCTTTTATACTTGATATTGTTTTTACAAAATATTTATGCTTTGCGTTTGAAGCTTCTTTATTAAATATATAACATAATAGTTCTAATATGGTTGGTAGTGTTACTATCACAAATAAAAGTGTTACTATTGGCCATACTTTTATATTTAGTGTTAGTTTTAATATTAATAAAATTGCTAAACTTAAAGTTACCATTATTTCTACAAGGCTTCTTCTTAAGTTATCTAAAATTTTAAATTTTGAGAGTACTCCTAATGGATTTTCTATTTTTGTTTCGTCTTTTGTTACTATTTTTTTCTTAAGCCACCTAATTATTTGCCAATCTCCACGTATCCATCTATGAAGCCTCAAAATATATGCATTGTATTTATATGGATATCCGTCTAATAGTAGTATATCTGAAGATAGACCACATCTTAGGTAACATCCTTCTAATAAATCGTGGCTTAATACTGTGTTATCTGGTATTTGGTTTTTGAAAATAGTGTGAAATACTTGTAAGTCATATATTCCTTTTCCTGTAAAGATTCCTTCATTAAAGTTGTCTTGATATGTGTCTGATATTGCATTTGTGTAGGAATCTACTCCTCCTGCTCCTGCATAAATTTTAGTAAATAAGCTTTTTCTTGCTGATACTAAATCTATTCCAACTCGTGGTTGTATTAATGCATGTCCTAGTGTTACTGCATTATTTTCTTGGTTTAACTCTGGCTTATTTAGTATATGGGCTGCTGCTCCTATTAGCTCTAACCCTGAGTTTAGCACTAGGTTTGTGTCTGCATCTAATGTTATAATATATTTTATTTTTGGTATGTTTTGTTCTTCTTCCATTGTGTTTATTCTAAAAAGTCCTATTGTTTTTTCACACAAAAATTTATTTAATAGGCATATCATCCCTCTTTTTCGTTCCCATCCTAAATAGCTTTTTTCTTTAGGGTTCCATGTTCTGTTTCTATATATAAATTGGAATCTTCCCATAGTTTCATTTGGATATTTTTTGTTTAGGCGCTCTATTTCTATTTTTCCTTGTTGTACTATTTCATTATCATATGGTTCTTCTTGCTTATTTGACGCGGTTACATCTCCTAATAGAGTGAAATATATGTTGTCTGATTTGTTTGCTAAATAAAATACTTCTAATTTTTTTAGTAAGTCTTTTACTTTTTCTTTGCTTTCTATAATTGTTGGTATTATTACCATTGTGGCTTTGTCTTCTGGCACTCCATATGCATAATCCATTTTGGGAATTAATGAAGGTTTTACAAATTTACTTAATATAAATTGAGTAAGTCCTGTTACTAGCTCAGTTATAGGGATAAATACTATTATTCCTAATAAAATGGATAACCATATATTATTTTGTATACATACTGCTAGTAATGCTGATATTACAATAGATAATAATATTATTCCTAATATATATTTTTTTTCATTTTGTTTTGGTAAGTGTGGTTTTTTGTTTGTTTGTAATTCTTTATATAGGTTTTCTTCTCCTTTGTCTATTAGATAATAACCTATATGTGCCTTTTTAGAGTTTTGGTCTTTTTCTCTTTTAGCTAATTCTAATGCTTTTTTTGTTATATATATTTCTGAAATTTTAGTTCTTTTTGATATTTCTTTTATTTTGTTTCTATAATGTGCTTTTGTTTTGTAGTCCATTTTTGCATACACATCTAAAGGGTCCTGTCTTAATACTTCTTCTACTCCATTAATTGTTTCAAATATTTCTAAAAAGTTAATTCTTCCTATTTCTTTTATGCTTTTTATACAGTTTCCTATTATTACTTTTCGCACTGCTATGTCAAAGTGTTCTTTTTTTATAACTTCTGATACAGTGGTTCCCATTTTCATAACTTCTGTTTCTAGTGTTTCTAAATATGGATATGTTCTTTTTCCATATCTTTTTAGGCGATATGACATGTATTCTATAAATGGGTATTTCATTTCATATGATTTTTCTATTATTTTATGTTTATAGTTGTTTTTTAAGTCAAATTTAATTTGTTCTCTTGTTTTAAAGTCTACTAGTCTTTCAATGATATTTTCTACTTTGTATTTTTGCATTTGAGCAGAATAGATTTTTTCACATACATTTCTAATTGTTTCAATAATTGAAATTTGAATAAATGTTGCAATGTTCCATATTTCTTCCATGTTTAATGTTTTTTT
Organism: uncultured Clostridium sp.; assembly: GCA_947565445.1. Taxonomy (GTDB): domain Bacteria; phylum Bacillota; class Clostridia; order TANB77; family CAG-508; genus RGIG8482. The sequence goes on from CANOGC010000017.1 coordinate 12,530, forward strand.
TCTTTGATATGCTGCAAGTAAGTTTTTTAGATTGTGGCTGTCTATTCTTCCTTCTGTATATGCGACTATTTCATTTGCTACAACATAAATTCTTGCAAACCCTTTGTATGGTCCAGATGCTAATGATACAAAGTTTTTGTATTTTTTTAAAGATAAGTCTTTTTGTATGGTTTTTACTGTTTCTTCTATTATATAGTAGTTATCTAATAACCATTCTCCTGCTGGATGGATGTTTATTCCCATTTTTAAGTGTGTATTTAATAGTTCATATGTGTTATTTATGAATTCTAAATTGTCTAGTAAACGTGGTATGGGATAAGTAGACTCATCTGATTTATCTTGTAATATATGGTCTGATGCGATTTTTTCAAGATAATTTTCTAATTGATATTCGTCTAGCACGGCTCCTTTAATATTTAATATTTTAACTAATTTCAAAAAACTCCACTCCTTGGTATGTATTTTTTGAAATTAGTTTCTCCTTTTTTTCTAAATTTATGCAAAATTTTAAATTGTAGTAAAATTAAAGAAAATATAATATAAATATCAACGAAGAATCTCGGAGCCATAAGTGGGGACCAATAGAAACCGTCAAAATGTGTTTACACATTTTGTACAGTTCCACCCAGGAATGGCGACGGTTCGTTGATATTTATATTATATTTTCTTTAATTTTACGTTTTTGTCAATATGGTTTCAATTAATCTATCTAAGCACGTGTCAATTTCTGCTGCACAAAACCTATATGTTGCTATATCATATCCCCATGGGTCTTTTATTTCTATCCCATTTTTATCATCTTTAACATATTCTTTTAATGTATATATTTTTTCTTTTAATTCTGGATACATATATATTAAATCTCTTTTATGTGATATTGTCATACATAATATTATATCCATATCTTTTATATTTGAACTACCGTATATTTGTTGCCCTATGCTTTTTTAAGTCTACTCCATATTCTTCCATTACTTCTATTGCTTCATCTGTTGATATATCACCTTGCATGGCATAAATTCCTGAAGAATATACTTCTACATTTTGTATATTTTTTTGTGCTAGTTTCTTTTTAAATAACCAATGTGCCATTGCACTTCTACATATATTTCCTGTACATATAAACATAATTTTCAATATTATCACTCCTACATTTATATTGAATATAAAGACCTTGCTGTTAACTTTTATAACAAGGTCTTTATTGTAATATTTATTTTTTCTTTGTTTTTGCAGTAGTTTTCTTCTTAGTAGTCTTTTTCTTTGTAGTTTTCTTTTTTTCTTCCATCTCTGGTTTTTCTTCTGGTTCTTCCCATTTTTCACCTAGTTTTGGTTTATTCCACGAAATATAGTCACATGATTTTGGATTATTTTCACATATATAATAGTTTCTTTTTTTCTTTGTTTTTCTAATTTGTACTTTTGCTCCACATTTTGGACATGGAACATCAATTGTTTCTACAAATGGTTTTGCATTCTTACATTCTGGATATCCCGGACATGCTAAAAACTTACCATATTTTCCGTATTTAACTACCATCATTCTACCACATTTTTCACAAGGTACATCCGAAACTTCTTCTACTAATTCTACATGTTCTAACTCTTTTTCTACCTTTTCTACCACCTTTTCAAATGGTTCATAAAAAGTTCTTATTGTATCTTTCCATGGCTTATTTCCTTCTGCAATTTGGTCAAATTCATTTTCCATTTTTGCTGTGAATTCTACATTTACGACATCACTAAAATTTTCTATTAATAAATTGTTTACTATTTTTCCTAAATCTGTTGGTACTAGTTGTTTTTGTACTTTTTCAATATATCTTCTTTCTAAGATTGTAGTAATTGTTGGTGAATAAGTACTAGGCCTTCCTATTCCTTTTTCTTCTAATGCTTTTACTAAACTTGCTTCTGTATACCTTGCAGGTGGCTCTGTAAAGCTCTGTTTAGATTCTAGTTTTTGTTTTATAACTTCTTGTTTCTCTGTTAAATCTGGTAAATTTTCGCTATCTTCTTCCTCTTTTTCATCGTTTCCTTCTACATATAAAACCATGAATCCTTTAAATTTTAAGTTTTGTCCACTTGCCTTAAAAGTATATTCATTTGCACTAATTGTAGCATTTATTGTATCAAAAATTGCAGAAGACATTTGGCTTGCAATAAAGCGATTATATATTAGTTTATATAGTTTATATTGGTCATTCGTTAAAGAATCTTTAATCTCATCTGGTGTAATTTCTATATAGGTTGGACGAATTGCCTCATGAGCATCTTGTGCATCTTTTCCAGTTTTGTAATATCTATTATCATAATATTTTTCGCCATATGTTTTTATTATTTGTTCTTTTGCAGCTGACCTTGCTACTTCTGAAATTCTAGTTGAGTCTGTCCTCATGTAAGTAATTAAACCTACCGTTCCTTTCTCTGGAATTTTTACCCCTTCATATAATCCTTGTGCTACACTCATTGTTTTCTTTAGTGTAAATCCTAATTTTCTAGATGCCTCTTGTTGCATTGTACTTGTTGTAAATGGTGGAGCAGGTGTACGCTTTCTTTCTCCTTTTTTTACTTCCTCTACTATATATTTTGCATTTTTAATATTTGTTAAAATTTCATCTACTTCTTCTTTTATATGAAGTTCTTGTTTTTTATTATTTTTTCCGTAAAACTTTGCTTCAAAAGTTTTTTTAGATTTTTCGTCTAATAAATGTGCATATATATTCCAGTATTCTTGTGGTACAAATCTTTCTATTTCTTCTTCTCTATCCACAATTAGCTTTACTGCAACAGATTGTACTCTACCTGCTGATAATCCACGTCTTACTTTTTTCCATAATACAGGACTAATCTTGTACCCTACAATTCTATCTAAAACTCTTCTTGCTTGTTGTGCATCTGTTAAGTTCATATCTATTTTCCTTGGTTTTTTAATTGCCTCAGAAACTGCACCTTTTGTAATTTCATTAAAGGTAACCCTAACATCTGCTGTTTCATCAATTTCTAAAATATGAGCTAAATGCCATGCAATTGCTTCTCCTTCACGGTCAGGGTCAGTTGCAAGGTATACTTTTTTAGATTGTGCTGCTTCTTTTTTTAATGTTTTAATTAAATCACCTTTTCCACGAATGTTAATATATTGTGGGTCAAAATCATGCTCTATATCAATTCCCATTTTAGATTTTGGTAAATCTCTAATATGCCCCATAGAAGCTAAAACTTTTACATTCCCTCCTATGAATTTTTTAATTGTATTTGCTTTTGCAGGCGATTCCACAATTATTAATTTATCTGCCATTGGTCTCTCCTTTTCTTTGTTACTATTTTACTATAATAGTCTATATTTATTCATTTTGCAATAGTTTTTACAAAAAATTATACCAAAAAAAGTTACTAGATAATGGTTTTAGATAAAAATTGAATACAAACGTTGTAGGGGCGAGCATTGCTCGTCCGCTACATAGAAATTTCTATAAAAATATTTATTTGTATCTCAATTTATAATATATTCTCTTATTATTTTTCCTTTTAACGGTTGTACTATTCATCAAGTAATTTCTTCGAAGATGGACGAGCAATGCTCGCCCCTACAAATGCATTATATCAATGTCTTCGAAGATTTTTAAAAAAAATACTATTATCTAGTAACCAAAAAAAGAGTTATATTATGCATAACTCTTTTGGTTTTTTAGTTCCTCTTCTACCATTTCTTCTAAAAGACTTGGCATTACACTTCCTTCTTTAAACTTGTCTAGTATTTCTACAATTTGGGCTTCTTTCATTGTTACATTTTCTACTACATTGCTTTCTACATCTGTTTTTTCTTTTTTGTACTCTGTTTTTACTACTTCTATACCATAAAACATCTCATTTTCTATTTTATAGTATTCTAATCGTATTGGATGATAAATATCATTTTCTTCTAATATTTCTTTTCCAATATATGTTCCCCCATAAAAAGTTTTCATTTGTATTTTACCTCCTAACTTTTCTAATATACTATTTTTTATACGGTTAGGCAAGTATTTTTTATCGCATATTTTTACATTTTTTTACATTTTTCAAAATTAATAGACACATTTCTACAAAATATATTGTTTTTTTTACATTTGTTATATAAAAATTATATTTCTGCAATGTATTTGTAAAATAGAAAAATACAGTAATTTTCTATAAAATAAGAAAATGTATATATTTATTTTATCCATTTCGGATTATAACCTTCCCACTGATGCTGTAACAGGCAAAGCCTTAACAGCATTCAGCGGTCCCCACGTGGTTAAATCCTTCATTTCTAAAATAAATATATACACTTTCTATAATCTTATCTATTTAAAGTAATAGTATAAAAAATATAAAATCCTCTATTCTTTAAATACTTCTTCTAATATATTTACTAATTCTTCTTTTGTATTTATTTTATTTATTTCTACTCTTATTTTACTTGCATTGGGTAAATTTTTTGTATAACATGCTAAATGTTTTCTAAGTTCTGGTATTCCTATTCTTTCTCCTTTTTCTCCTACTTCTAATTCCACATGTTTTATAATCGTTTCTAATTTTTGTTTATTAGATATTTCTTCTAGCTTTTCTCCTGTTCGTAAATAATGTATTATTCTACTAAAAACCCAAGGGTTTCCAATTGTCGCTCTTCCTATCATAATACCATCTACACCAGTATATTCAAACATATGTAATGTGCTTTTTTCATCTACTATATTTCCATTTCCTATAACAGGAATATGTACAGCATCTTTTACTTTTTTAATTGCATCTAAGTCTACATCTCCACTAAAATATTCATCTCTTGTTCTTCCGTGTATAGTAATCATACTTGCTCCTGCTTGTTCTATAATTTTAGCTACTTCTACTGATACATCAGATTTGTTAAATCCTTTTCTAATTTTTACTGTTACTGGAACTGATGAAGCTTTTACTACCTCTTCTACAATTTTCCCTACTAAGTCTAAGTTTTGCAATAGTTTACTTCCATCTCCATTTTTTACAACTTTTGGTGCAGGACACCCCATATTAATATCTACTATATCAAATTCTTTACTTACTTTGCTTGCAGCAAATGACATAGATTCTATATCACTTCCAAAAATTTGCACTCCGAATTGGTCTTTTTTCTCCATTGGTATTTAGTAATTTGTTTGTTTTTTCATCTCCGTAAAAAATTGCTTTTGCACTTGCCATTTCTGTATATACAAGACCTACGCCAAATTCTTCTACTATACTTCTAAATGGCAGGTCTGTAATACCTGCCATTGGTGCTAATATTATATTATTTTTAGTTGTTACATCTCCAATTTGTAATGGTTTTAAATACATTTTTTACCTCTAATCCACAAATATTGCTTTTTGTCTTCTACCACTAATGTTTAGTAAAAGCCCTATACATATGAAATTTGTTACAAGTGAGCTTCCTCCATAACTAACAAATGGAAGTGGTACTCCTGTAATAGGTAATAACCCCATTGTCATTCCAATGTTTTCTATCATATGGAATAGAAATATTCCTACTATTCCCATAGCAATATACGAACCTAAATCGTCTTTTGCAGTTTTTGCAACATATATAGCTTTTGTAATTAAAATAACATATAAAATAATAACTGCACCTGCTACTATAAATCCCATTTCTTCTCCAATTACAGAAAATATGAAATCTGTTGTTTTAGGATGTAAAAAACCTAATTGAGTTTGGTTTCCTTTTAATAGCCCCATCCCTGTAAGACCTCCAGCACCAATTGCAAGTTTAGATTGAATAACATTGTAGCCTGAGCCTCTTGCATCTAAATTTGGATTTAAGAATACATCTATTCTTGTTTTTGCATGTTCTGGTAATAAAAAGTTATAAAATATAGGAACAGCTACTACTACTATTATTACTACACCAATAATGTATCTTTTATCTAATCCTGCTACAAATAACATAAGTGTTGCTGCCATTATAAATGCTATTGCTGTTCCATAGTCGGGCTGTTTTATAATTAACAATACTGGAAGTGCTAGTATTCCTAATATTGCTAATAATTGTAATGGTTTGTTAATTTCATTTTTATTTCTTTTCTGAAAATATGCCATTACATATGCAAGTGTTGTTATAACAAATATTTTTGCAAATTCACTTGGCTGAAATCTGACTGTTTCAGATATGCTAAACCAGCTAGACGCTCCATTTATTGGATTTGTAAATAATACTGCTATCAATAGAATAATGAAAATACCATAGAAAATTGGTGAAGCTCTTGCTATTAAATTATAATCTATACATATAACTACAATCATAATAGGAATGCTTATTACAAGCCATATAAGCTGTCTTTTTAATTCGCCATAGTTTGTTTCTCCTGTTGCTGAGTATAATGAAATGCAGCCTATTATTAATAGAATAATACAGCATATTAATATTCCCCACTCTATGTTTCTTACAATTCGATTTTTCATCTTTCACCTTCTTGTTTTTAGAATGTTCTAGTGTAGTTTCCTGTTACATGTTCTTTATTCTCAGTTGGCTCTTGCATTTCTTGTTTTATTGGTTCTTGCCTAATTTTGTTTTCTTGGTTTACATTTTCGTATGTTCTCTGTTCATTTGATATAATAGTATTTTCTTGCTCTACATTTTCATATGTTTTTGATTCATTTAAATTATTACTATTTACTTGATTTGTATTTTCATATATTCTTTGCTCATTTGATGTAGTGCTATTTCCTTGCCCCACATTTTCATATATTCTTTGCTCGTTTGGATTAGTACTATTTACTTGTTCCGTATTTTCACATGTTTTTTGCTCATCCGAATTAGTATTGTTTACTTCGTTTACATTTTCATATACTTGAGTTTCGCTTGATTGTTCGCCTTGTCTATCTTCTTCTGTTTTCTGTTCTTCTTCACTATTATCAATTTGTGGCTCTATTGTTTCTTCTTTGCTAGTCTCTTGTTTATTTTCTTCTGCAATTTCATTTGGTTTTGCTACTCTTTTTACATCCTCTTTAATACTCATAATTGGAATATTCGCATATAGTGCTGGTGCACCATTTGTTCCATCTCCATTTGTTTTATTTGTTAATCTTACATCAATTGCATTTTCATCAACATCTATGTATTTTTTAATAACCTCTATTATCTCTTGTTTCATTAAATCTAGGAAATCTGCTGATACATTTGCACGGTCCTGCATAAGAACTAAATGTAATCTTTCTTTTGCCGCATCTTTTGATTTTACAGTTTCTTTTTCTTGTTTTCCTATTTTTTTAAAAAAGTTTATGATGCTCTCAAACATTCTTATTTTCCCCCATTTCCTATTATTTTATTCTTAATAATCTTTTAATTTTTTCTAAAAACCCCTTTTCTCTACCAGGTATAGTTACTTCTATGTTTTCTCCTAATACTCTTCTTGCAATTTCTAAATATGCTTTTCCAGAAGGTGCTTTACGGTTTTGTACAACTGGTTCACCTTTGTTTGTTTGTGTTACAACATATTCATCGTCTGGAACTACTCCTACTAAACCTATAGATAATAAGTCAACTATATCATCTACATCCATCATTTCTCCTCTTCTTACCATATTAGGTTTTAAACGGTTAACTATTAATTCTGGATTTTTAATTTCTGATGATTCTAATAATCCAATTATTCTATCTGCATCACGTATTGCTGATATTTCTGCTGTTGTTACAACAATTGCACGGTTTGCTCCTGCAATTGCGTTTTTAAACCCTTGTTCAATACCAGCAGGGCAATCTATTAAAATATAGTCAAATTCTTCTTTTAATGTATTTGTTAGTGTTTTCATTTGTTCTTCATTTACAGCTGTTTTGTCTCTTGTTTGAGCAGCTGGAAGTAAGAAAAGTTCACTAAACCTTTTGTCTTTAATAAGAGCTTGTCTTAATTTACACTTCTCTTCTACAACATCTACTATATCATATACAATTCTGTTTTCTAGTCCCATAACAACATCTAGGTTTCTAAGCCCAATATCTGTGTCTACTAAACATACTTTTTTACCTTGCATTGCGAGTGCTGCACCTAAATTGGCTGTTGTTGTGGTTTTTCCTACTCCACCTTTTCCAGATGTAATAACAATAACTTCTCCCATAATTCTCCTCCTCAAACTACTTTTTTTAATAATTCTAGTTTCACTTTTAATAATAATATCTTATATTTTTTTTTGTCAAAAGTCAATGTATATGGCGTAAAAACTAATATTTTTATATTCTTTCTACTATATTTGCAAATTGTTCTATTGTTAATGCCTCTCCTCTTATTTTAGAATCTATTTCTAACTCCTGTAATATGCTTTCCATTTTTTCTTTAGAAATGCCTATACTAGAATTAGAAACTGCATTTAATAATGTTTTCCTTCTTTGCATAAATGCTACTTTTATTAATTCAAAAAATTTCTTTTCATTTTTTACTTTTATAGGTGGTTCTTTTCTTAGTGTTAGTTTTATTACTTCAGATTCTACTTCTGGCTCTGGTATAAATGATGTGTTTGGTACTGTTAGTATTTCTTCTGATGTAGCATAATAATAGACTGTATATGTAATAGCTCCAGATTTCTTATCTCCTGGGGTGCTAGTTAATCTATCTGCTACTTCTTTTTGTATCATAACTGTAATGCTTGTAATATTTAGCTTTTCTTCTAATAATTTCATAATAATTGGTGTTGTAATATAATATGGAAGATTTGCTACTATTTTTGTGTTTTTAAAATCATTTTCTTTAATTAAATTGTTTAAATCTACTTTTAAGACATCTTGTTTTATGACTTCAAAATTGTTATACATAGAAAATCTATCTTTTAAAATGCTTATCATTCTTTCATCTAATTCAATAGCTATAACTTTTCCTGCTTTTTCTAATAATTTTCCGTGTTAAAGAGCCAAGACCTGGTCCTATTTCTATAACAAGATCTTCTTTACTAATTTTAGAGGAATCTACTATGGTTTCTATTACATTATCATCTATTAAAAAATTTTGTCCTAACTTCTTATTTGCTGTTATTCCATACTTTTTCATTAAAAATTTAGTTTCTTCATAAATTTTACCCATATAAACTGCTTCTCCTTTTTCATTATTACTATACCATAAAAATGAACCTAATGCAAAAAAGCTAGTTATACTACTTTTTCCGAATAGCTATGCTTTTTTTGCATAAACTATTGATTATTAGCTTAATTTGCTATATAATTAGGTTAATAATATATTATTAGAAGGTCGATTGAGAACCTCTAGGTTCGCAGTTGGCCTTCACTTTTATATGCTTTTATTATACTTTTACCTTGTATTAATAGTATTTTATTTAACCACATATAATGTTTTGAATTATATATATTTTCAATTTGTCTGTGTGCTTCCTTAGTATCGAATTTTGCTTTACTTATATCTATTATAAAATTATCTGATTGTTTCTGCTTACCTTTTATATTTCCTTGTATCGTATATTTTCCACCACCAGTTATTTCTTTTAAATCAAATTTTTCATCATTTATAATATAGTCTGGTGTCTTTATCCCAAAAGGTTTATTTACTTTTGGAATTATATTTACTTGTCCCCCAATTGCTTGTCCTAATAATTTTGCAACTTCAAGTTCTCTTCCGTGTTGGTTCTAACACTACATGTTTTCCGTCTACATTATATTTAATTCCATCATTACTAATAAAATATTTTTGTTTCTTTATTTTGTAGTTCTTTTTAGTAGTATATTGGTCTGTTATATCTTGATATTTCATATCTCTTCCTTTTATATAACTTGTTTTATATGGTTTACTCTATATTTATTTTTCCATAGATAAATTTCTATTATATCAATTCTTATAAGCTCACCCTCCAAATGCCTTGAGTATATGTAGTATTCTATTGTTTTTACTAAGTGCTTTTGTTTTATTTCATTTACTGCTTCTGCTGGTTTTCCATATAATACGTTACTTCTCGTTTTTACTTCAATAAATACAACCTCACTTTTATCTAATGCTATAATATCTATCTCTCCTTGCTTTGCTTCAAAATTTCTTTCTAGTATTTTATAGCCTCTACCTTGCAAATATTTACATGCTAAATCTTCTCCTAATTTCCCTATTTCATGCCTTTTATACATTACTGCTCCTTTATTTTATATTTGTTTTGCTCTAATCTTGTTATATATCCTTCTATTTCCATTAATGTAAGTATTCCATTTAATTCTGATATCGATTTTTTCTCTTTTTTTGATATTTCATTTATATACATTGGGGTTTCTTTTAAAAGATGATATATTGATTTATATTCTTTTGGAATTTTAATTTGCTTAGAATTAACTTCTTTTGACGTCTTTTTTTGATTAAAATCTTTTATAATTTGAGATGGTTTTGTAATTAGAACTGCTCCTTCTCTTATTAGTTTATTTGTTCCAATTCCTGTGCTACTATCTATATTACTAGGTATTGCATATACGTTTTTTTCTTCCTCCTTTGCAAATTTTGCTGTAATGGTACTTCCACTTCTATGTCCTGCTTCTACTACTAATACCCCATTTGAAATACCACTAATTATTCTGTTTCGTTTTGGAAAATTTGCCATGTCTTTTTCCACATTTGGTTCATATTCGCTTATTATACATCCACCATTTACTAAGATTTTGTGGAATAGCCATTCGTTTTCTTCTGGATATACATTATTAAACCCACTGCCTAAAACTGCAATTGTTTTTCCGTTTTTCTTCCATTGAACCTATATGTGATGCTGAATCTATGCCAATTGCAAGTCCACTAATTATAGTTATTCCAGATTTTGAAAGTTCATTTGCAAATAAAGACGCTACTTTTCTTCCATATTCTGTACATTCTCTTGAACCTACTACCCCTAAAATTTTTTCTTTATTTAGTAGTTTTATATCTCCTACCACATATAAAACCTCTGGTGCATCTTTTATTTTTAATAAACGTTTTGGATAATTTCTATTTTTCTTTGTTATTTTTATTGCATCCATAAACTTCTACTCCTAGTTTTTCCAATACTTTCTATCTAAATTTCGATATCCTATTGCCTCTGCTAAATGGTTTACTTCTATGTTTTCTTTTTTATCTAAATCTGCAATTGTTCTTGCTACTTTTAGTATTCTTGCGTGTGCCCTCGCACTTAAACCTAATTTTTCGAATGCATTTTGTAGTAAAGTTTTACATTTTGTATCTAATTTACAGTATTTTTCTATTAGTGCAGGTGTTAGTTCAGAATTTGAATATATACCATGCCCCTCATATCGCAATCCTTGGATTTTCCTTGCTTCATTTACTCTATCTCTAATTTGTTTTGATGTTTCTTGCTTTTCTTCTGTTTCTAGTTTTTGATATTTTACTGGTGTTACTTCTATTTGTATATCTATTCTATCTAATAATGGTCCACTAATTTTACCCATATACCTTGAAATTGCTTCTGGTGTGCAATTACATTCTTTTTCTTTTGAGCCATAAAACCCACATGGGCATGGGTTCATTGATGCTACAAACATAAAGTTACATGGATATGTTAGGCTTGCATTTACTCTACTGATAGTTACAATTCTATCTTCTAGGGGTCCTCTTAATACTTCTAATGTGCTTTTATTAAATTCTGGAAGTTCATCTAAAAATAATACTCCAAAATGTGCTAAACTTATTTCTCCGTGGTTTTGGTATTCTTCCTCCTCCAATTAGAGAATTTGCAGATACTGTATGGTGTGGTGCTCTATATGGTCTAACAGTTAGAAGTGGCATGTCTTTTGAAAGTACACCTGCAATACTATGGATTTTTGTTACTTCTAAGGCTTCTTCAAATGTTAAATCTGGTAATATTGATGGTATACGTCTTACCATCATGGTTTTTCCGGGAACCAGGACTACCGAATAAGTAGTACATTATGCCCGACCGAGCTGCTGCTACTTCTAATGCTCGTTTAATATTTTCTTGTCCTTTTACTTCTGAAAAGTCAAATGTATATTGCTTTTTTGTATTAAAAAATTCTTCCAAATTTGCACTTTGTGGAGTAATTTTTTCTTTGCCATTTAAGAATTTTACAACTTGTTTTAAGTCTTTAACTCCTATTACTTCAATTCCATCTACTATTGATGCTTCTTTTGCATTTTCTAATGGTAAAATTATACGTTTAATTCCTAAATTTTTTGCTTCAATACATATTGGTAATACTCCTTTTATGGGATTTAGTTTTCCATTTAGAGAGAGTTCTCCAATAAATACAGTGTCTTCTAAGTTTTGCCTTTTTATTTCTTCAAAGTTAATTAAAACTCCTACTGCGATTGGTAAATCAAAAAATGAGCCTTCTTTTTTTGTGTCTGCTGGAGCAAGGTTTACAACAATTTTTCTGCTTTGAAATTCATAGCCAGAATTTTTAATTGCTGTTCTTACTCTTTCATTAGATTCTTTTACACTAGTATCTGGAAGCCCTACAACTTGCCAGCTTGGCATTCCTGCTGATACATCAACTTGTACATCGATTAAATATCCTTCTAACCCTTGTAAGGACATGCTTTTTACAATAGATAACATAGTTACTACCTCTTTTTTTATAAATTTTGATTGGAAACATTAGACTTTTAGGATTAAAGCCTAATTTTTAGATTGTTTTTGAAATCAATAATTTTATATTAGCAGTGTTATTTTGTTTTGTCAATGGGTTTTGGAAATTTTTTTAAAAGTAGTTGTAAATACTTATATTTTATGATATATTGTTCCTGATTTGAAATTAATTGGAGGAATTGATTTGGAAAAATTAGTTATTACAGGTGGTACACCTTTAAAAGGTGAAGTTTCTATTAATGGTGCAAAAAATGCAGCTGTTGCTATATTACCTGCTGCTTTATTGATAAATGGAATTACTACTATAGAAAATTTACCTAATATTAGTGATGTTAAATTGCTTTGTGAAATTATAGAAGAACTTGGTGCTAAAATTACTTGGATAGGTAAAAATACAATAACTATTGATTCTAGAAATATATCTTGTACAAGGGCTCCATTGGAATTGACTAGAAAGTTTAGAGCTTCTTATTATTTAATTGGTGCTCTTTTAGGTAGATGTGGAGATGTACAAGTTGGAATGCCTGGAGGTTGTAAACTTGGAGCAAGACCAATTGATCAACATATTAAAGGTTTTGAAGCACTTGGTGCAAATGTAGTTGTTGGGCAGGGAAATATTACTGCTACTTGTGATGAACTTGTTGGAACTAATATTTATATGGATATTGTATCTGTTGGTGCAACTATTAATGTCATGCTTGCTGCAGTTTTAGCAAAGGGGACTACTGTTATAGATAACCCTGCTAAAGAACCTCATATTGTTGATGTTGCAAACTTTTTGAATACTATGGGTGCTGATGTTCGTGGTGCAGGAACAGATGTTATTAAAATAAATGGTGTAGAAAAATTAGAGGGAAATGTTACTTATTCTGTTGTTCCAGATCAAATTGAAGCAGGTACTTTTATGTTAGCAACTGTTGCTTCTCGTGGCGATTTGATTATTAAAAATTGTACCACAAAACATTTAGAATGTATTAGTGCAAAATTACTAGAGATTGGTGCACATGTAGAAGAACTTGATGGAGATACAATTCATGTATGGTGTGATAAAAGACCAACTAAAGCTAATATAAAAACATTACCATATCCTGGCTTTCCTACAGATTTGCAACCCCAAATGGGTGTAGTACTTGCAACTGCCGAAGGAACTAGTATTATTAATGAAAGTATTTGGGAATCTCGTTTCCAATATACTGATGAGTTAAATAAAATGGGAGCTAAAATTACAGCTCAAGGGAAAACTGCCATTTTCGAGGGTGTTAATTTTTTATATGGTGCTCCTGTTTGTGCAACAGATTTAAGAGCTGGTGCTGCTCTTATTATTGCAGGTATTTGTGCAGATGGTGTTACTGAAGTTCATAATTTAGAACATATTGACCGTGGATATGAAAATATTGAAGAAAAATTTAGAAATATTGGGGCTAATATTAAACGTGTAAGAGAAGATGACCCTAATAAAAATTTGGTTGAGATGTCAGAATAGAAAGGCAAATGATAAAATGTTAAATTTTCATAGTTTATATAGTGGTAGTACTGGTAATAGTTTATTATTAAAAAGTAATAATTGTAATATATTAATTGATAGTGGCGTGAGTGCAAAAAAAGTTGTAGAAGGTCTAGAACAGGTTGGTACTCCTATTTCAGATATCGATGCTATATTAGTTACTCATGAACATTCTGATCATGTTCAAAGTTTGGGTACAATTTCTAATAAATATGATATTCCAGTTTTCGCAAATGCAAAAACTTGGGATGCTATGAAGACACAAAAAGATAAAATATCTGATTCAAATATAAAGTTTTTTTTAACAAATGAGGATTTTGAAATTGAAGATGTTTTAATTCACCCTTTTTCTATTCCTCATGATGCTGCTGACCCATGTGGGTTTAATTTTACATCTAATAAAGAGAAATTTAGTGTTGCTACTGATATCGGGCATATGACTACAAATATTATTGATTGTTTAGAAAGTAGCAAGTTTCTAATGTTAGAGGCAAATTATGAGCCAGAAGTTTTAAAGTGTTCTAGGTATCCATATTTGTTAAAAACAAGAATTGCAGGTCCAAATGGCCATTTATCTAATGAATTAGCTGGCAAAACCATTGCAAGGCTAATCGATTCTGGTTTGCAAGAAGTTATGCTAGGTCATTTAAGTAAAGAAAATAATTTTCCAGAACTTGCGTATAAGTCTGTTTTAGAGGAGTTGAATTATGCTGGTTTTGGTGAGGCTAGTGTACATATAGAAGTTGCAAGTAGATGTGAGCCTACTTGTATGAAGAACCATTTAGAAAATGTTGCAATTTAAAGAAACAAAATGGCTTCACCACACGGACGAGCAATGCTCGCCCCTACATTTACCTTAAAATAGAGTGGTTTCCTATAATATAAAAATAGCACGGATTTTATACCTCAAAACTATAATTTTATTTTATAAGGAGGTTTTATGCTTTCTATTAATATTGTTTGTGTTGGTAAATTAAAAGAAACATATTTAAAAGAAGCTGTTTTAGAATATACAAAGCGTTTATCTAAATATTGTAATATTCATATTACAGAAATTCAAGATGAGCCTTTACCAAATAAGCTTAATTCTTCTATTATAGAAGATATTAAGCAAAAAGAGGCTTCTAAAATATTAGAACATATAAAAAATTCGTATGTTATTGCTTTAGATTTAACTGGCTCTATGTATTCTAGTGAAGATTTTTCTAAAAAGATTGATGATATTGCTTTAAATTATAATAGTAGTATTACTTTTATTATTGGTGGAACTTTAGGGCTTACAAAAGATGTGTTATTAAAAGCAAATGAGAAAATTTGCTTTTCTAAAATGACCTTTCCTCATCAATTAATTCGTGTCTTTTTGTTAGAACAATTATTTAGAGCATTTAAGATTTCAAAAGGCGAAACTTATCACTGGTAATTATACTTAAAGAGTAATAATATAATTTAAAAAAACGAGTTCGACCTATTAGCCAAAGGCGTCATATTTCTTTTTCTGGGAGTATAGTGTGTATCTTTCTTATTAAAACCAATTATACTTAAACACCGTGGAGAACGGAATTTTTTTAATTATATTATTACTCTTATTAATTAAAACTGGAATAAATCTCCTAATATTGGTAAAACTACTATTATTAGGAGGTTTTTTATGGATAATTCTTATTGGATAGATTCGGTTAATTTAAAGCAATTCCCTAAACTTGAGAAAGATTTAAGTGTGGATGTTGCAATTATTGGAGGACGGAATTACTGGTCTTTCTACTGCTTATTATTTAACCAAAAATGGTTATAATGTTTGTATTTTGGAGAAAAATAGAGTAGCTTCTCATGCCACACGGAAATACTACCGCTAAAATTACATCTCAGCATGGGTTATTTTATGATTATTTAATTAATACTTTTAGTAAAGAGTTTGCTAAAAGTTATTTAGATGCTAATGAACAAGCTATTAAAAATATACAGAAAATTATTGATTCTGAACATATTGATTGCGATTTTGAATGGCAAGATTCTTATGTTTATACTGATATGAATGATGAAGTACAAAAGATAAAAGATGAAGTTACAAGTGTAAATTCTATTGGTTTTCCTGCTGAATTTGTAGAAGATATTTCTCTTCCTTTTAAAACTTTAGCAGGTATCAAATTCCCAAAACAGGCACAATTTCATCCTTTAAACTATTGTAAGGGGTTATGTGATTGTATTATTAAAAATGGCGGAAACATTTATGAAAATACAAAGGTTTTCGATGTTAATAAAAAAGATGGTTTTTATGAAGTACAAACAGATACTCATACAGTTCATGCTAAGTATGTTGTTTTAGCATGCCATTATCCTATTATTAATGCTCCTCGGTTTTTATTTTTTAAAAATGTACCAAGAAACTTCTTATTTAATTGGATTTACTACAAATTCTAATTTGTTTAATGATATGTATATTAATACTAAATCCCCTATTTCTTCTTTAAGAACTGTTCCTTATGGTGATAAAAGACTTGTAATAATGGGCGGTTCTGAACATAAAACTGGCGAAAAAGAAGATTTATCTAATTGCTATATCAATTTAGAAAATCGTGCAAAAAAATTGTTTCTAGATGCTAATATATTATATAGATGGAATACTGAAGACTGCATATCTTTAGATAAAATCCCTTATATTGGTGAATTTTCTAATTTAATGCCTAATGTGTATGTAGCAACCGGTTTTAAGAAATGGGGTATGACTACTTCTAATGTTTCAGCAAATATTATAACTGATATGATTATGGATAGAGAAAATCCTTATTCTGACACATTTAAATCTACAAGATTCCATCCTATCGAAAATGGTACAGAATTTGTTAATATGTTAAAACAAACTACCTCTTCTCTAGTATTGGATAAGTTTAAAATTCCTGAAGATACTTTATCTTCTATAAATTGTGATGAGGGAAAAATTGTGGAATTAGATGGTACCAAACTTGGTATTTATAGAGATAAAGATGGTAAATATTTTGCGTTAAAGCCTATTTGTTCTCATCTTCGGTTGTGAACTTTCTTGGAATAATTTAGATAAAACTTGGGATTGCCCTTGCCATGGTTCTAGGTTTAGCTATATGGGAAAATCTTTATATGACCCAAGTATTAAGGATATTAAGTTAGTTGAAATTCAAAAACAGGATTGATAAATAATTTATCAATCTTCTTATTCAATTTTAACTTACTTTCATATATGAAATCTTTTAATGGCTTACTTGTATATTTTGAATAATCCCCATATATAGCAAATTTTGTTTGATAATTTATAAACTTTTGTAAAATTTCTCCTGCTAATCCTTTACTTAATATAAAGAAATCTTCTAATACTACACTCTTATTTAATGCTATTTTATTACAGTTTGTTTCATATTTTATAGTCATAATAAAATCAATCGCTGATTGAACATCTTTTATTATAAGTTCACTACTATTAACTACTCTATATCATCTTTAACTTTTGTTTTCATATTCTATCACTCCTCAAAATTGTAATTTTTTATTAGTTTCTATTTTAATATATTCCCTGTTTTTTCTATATAAATAGATTCTTTCAAATATTCTAAGCAATCTTTGTTAAACTTTTTATATAGATAATCTCCCTTTATAAATAACTTTTTATATTTATGCCAAACAATAAAACAAGTTATCTTCATGACTATTTTTCTAATAGTTCTTATTATGCTGTTTAGTATATTATTTCTATGCTCTGAAATTCTATGTAGTGTATCTGATTGAAGCACAACATGTTTCAATTCATCATTTAACATTTGCTTACATATTGTTTTCAATAATTTTGAATCAGTTGCATTAGATAATGCTGTATAATATGATAAAGCTATCATCTCTGCTGTAACTAATATTATAATTTCACACTCTAGTCCCATCATTTTTCTTAATGCCCTAAAAATATTGTCAATCCATATACTTTTTATTGATTTTATATTATATATATCCATATACTTTTTTAAAGTTTGTGAATGTCTGTTTTCTTCTAAAATAAACCATCTCATTATTTTTTCATATTTTAAATAATTAGTTTTATTTGCAAATTTTTTTGCAACTTTACTTAAATGTTTCCCTTGTGAGCCTTCTCCTATTTGAAATGCTTTTATAGATGGTGTTATCAATTCTATTTCTTCACTTGTCAATTCATTATTCTTATTGAAATCTAATTTAAGTAAATTGGCATTATTATATTCAAAATATTTAACCCAATCAAATTCTTCTAAATTTTTAATACTAGTTTTTATTAGCGTAAATTTACAAAGTAAATTCCAAATACCATATATAAATATGGATATAACCTTT
>CANOGC010000018.1 GCA_947565445.1 uncultured Clostridium sp.
CTCGAACGCGGGACAACTTGATTAAAAGTCAAGTGCTCTACCACCTGAGCTAATGGTCCAAATTTGTACTTGAAAAACAAGTACCTTAATATGTTACTACATTTTGCTTGCTCTGTCAATCCTTTTTTCACATTTTTTTCATTTTTTCGTAACATTTTAGACTTCTTTAATAAAGACTTGTGAGGATTGTTAAAAATCTACTTTGTTTTTTGTTATAAATTTTATGCATTTAGTTCTTTTATTAGTTCGTCTACATCTATTCCATGAACCATACATGCTTCTTCAATTGTTTCTCCTTGTGAAGCTGGACATCCTAAACAATGCATTCCTGCATTTAATAAGATTTCTGATTTTTCTGGTGCTACTTCTAGTAATTCACCAATTGTCATTGTTTTTTCTATTTTCATAAAAATCTCTCCTTTTTTCTTTGTTTTATCAATATTAGGTCACAATCTAAAATATATGCCTCAAAGTAGCTCCACGTGGCGGTTACGCTTTTCTTTTCGTGCTTTAGTCGAGAAAAAAAAATGCCTAACCGCCTGCAAGATGGAGCGGATTTTTAATGCATACATTCTAAACCTCATCAATATTTTTTCATATTTTATCACAATTATTCAAAAAAGTATAGACAAATTTCATTTTTTGTTGTATTATTCTTTTTAGCGTTAGGTGGTGATGATGCGTGGAACGATTAGTTCATTTGTTTTTTATCACTTTCGGCCTAAATGTGTTCATTGTTTTTTATTTTCTGTATCTTTTTATCGATACAATGCTTTTTCATAATTTACAAGGTTCAAAACTAAATATTAAACAACAATTAAAATAGGAGGCTTTATAATGCTTTTAAAAAAATTTCTTTATCGCTTATGTTTTACTGGATTTTTTATTGTTATTTCTTGTATAGTTGGTTTTATTCTATTTAAACCTATATATATTGCAAATTCGGTAACTATTCCTTATTCTTTACATCCTTACGATATTTGTGTAGAATACCCTATCATTTGGAATAAACTAAAAATGTATTTTATCATATTTTATTTTTTATCAACTATACTTTGTGCTAATTTTATTTATTCCTTTTTATTTAAAAAGTACTTTTCAAAATTATTTGAAAACAAGAAACAAACAATGAATTCTCATTTATCCTTACGGAAGTCTTTTTCTATTTGCAGGAAAAAGTGAAAATAATGATTTAATATGTATCCCTGAAAAGAGTTTGTATCAAAATGTTTTTGTTTGTGGAACTATTGGTAGTGGAAAAACATCTTCTTGTATGTATCCTTTTACAAAACAACTTATTGGTTATTCTCCTCATAATCTTAATAGAAAAATAGGAATGCTTATTTTAGATGTAAAAGGAAACTTTTATAAAGAAGTTATGAATTTTGCTAATTTTTATAACCGTTTAGATGATGTATTTGTAATCGAACTTGGTGGTAATACTTTTTACAATCCTTTAGATAAACCAAATCTAAAACCATCTGTTCTAGCTAATCGTCTAAAAACTATTTTGACTTTGTTTTCTCCTAATAATAGTGAATCATATTGGCTAGATAAAGTACAAGAAGTTCTAACTGAAGCAATAAAGTTTTGTAGGCTTTATAATGATGGTTATGTTACTTTTGTAGAACTTCATAAATTAGTAACTGTTCAAAATTATTTTGTAGAAAAATTAGCTATTATAAAAGAAAAATTTACTACGGGTGCCCTTTCTAAGAAAGATTGTTATGATGCTTATTCTAGTATTGATTTTTTTCAAAAAGAGTTTTTTTCATTGGATAGTAGAACTCTTTCAATTATTCAATCTGAAATAACTAGAATTACTAATTGCTTTATATCTGATTATGATGTTCTTAATACTTTTTGCCCTAAAAAAGATGATATTAATTTTTATGGTTTTTATGATTTGATTCAAAATGGAAAAATTGTTGTATTAAATATGAATATATCACAATATCAAAACTTGTCTAAGATTATTGCAACTTATTTGAAATTAGATTTTCAGACTGAAGTATTAAATAGGTTATCTTGTAAAAGTTCTGTCTCTGAACGTAGTGTTGCATTTATATGTGATGAGTTCCATGAATATTGTACAACCACTGACGCTGATTTTTTCGCTCAATCTAGAGAAGCAAAGTGTATTAATATTGTTGCTACTCAAAGTTATTCTTCTTTACTGCATACATTAAAAGATGAGTATGCTGTAAAGGTAATTCTTCAAAATATGATTAATAAGTTTTGGTTTCGAACTGATGATAGTTATACTATTTGTGATATTCAAAAACAAATTGGAAAAGAAGATAAAGTTAAAATTGCTAAATCTATTTCAGAAAATGCACCAAAAGCTAGTTTTCATCGTATAACAAATTCTTTTGTTTCACATGAGACTGGACTAACTGAAAGTATTAATGAGTCTGTTCAAAATGATTTTGTATATGATTCGCACTTCTTTACACAAGAATTAGAAACTTTTTCTTGTTTGTCCTTTTTATCTGATGGTTATAAAATTTTAAAACCTATGAAATTAAAACTACTTCCATATTTTGCTAATAAATTTTAAGGAGGTTTTTCTATGAGAAACAAAAAATTATTTTTTCTATTTTCTATTATAATGTTATCTATTGTTTTTATATTTTCTTTTTCTTTTGATTCGTTTGCTGCTGACCAAAAGCTTGTAAATACTTTGAAAAAAGCTTTTGAACAAATTGAAGATTGGTTATTAAAATTAGCAACTCCTGCAGCTGCTGTTGCTGTACGGAACTGGGGTTTTTATGAAAAAGTTTAGTTTTGGCGACGAAGAACGTATTCGTACTGGTAAGAAACTAATTAAAGGTTCTCTGTTCTCTTATGCCTTTATTTTAGCTACTAATTTAATACTATCAACTATT
The DNA here is from genome assembly GCA_947565445.1 of uncultured Clostridium sp. Classification (GTDB taxonomy): domain Bacteria; phylum Bacillota; class Clostridia; order TANB77; family CAG-508; genus RGIG8482. The sequence goes on from CANOGC010000018.1 coordinate 2,889, forward strand.
CAATCTTTTATTTAGTGAGAAGGTGGCATTATGGAAGAAGAAACTAATATTGCATCTATTATTATTGATTCCATTAATTCTATTTTTCAAATTTTGTTTTCTTCTATTGATACTAATGTGTCTTCTATTTTAGATGAAGTTACTTTTGTTAATAGTGATATTCTAGATTCTTCCTATTTTTCTTTTGTTTTTGGAAAATCTAGTACAAGTGGTATTTTATTAGTTGCAAATTCTCTTATTTTAGGTTTTTTACTGTATTATTCTGCTCGTTTATTGCTTTCACATTTGTTAATCACTCAAACTGAACGCCCTACTAGTTTTATACTTAAATTGATATTTTTTGGTATTTGTATGAATTCTTCTTTATGGATTTGTGAGAGAATGATATTTTTTAATGATGCTGTTTGCTCTTTAATACAAAGTGTTGGTGAAGATTTGTTTAGGTGTTCTATTAATTTTTCTGGTTTGTTTGATAAAATTAATTCTATGATTGTAATAGAACAGAATAATTTTAATATTTTTTCTATTGATGGAATTTTAAAAAGCTTTTTATCTATTAGCTCTATGAATCTTGCTTTTACTTATTCTATTAGATTTATTCTGATAAAAGTATTTGTATTAATTTCTCCTTTTGCTTTTTTATCATTAACTAATCAAGCTACTTCTTCTTTTTTTAAGGCTTGGTTAAAGTGTTTTATTACATTATTATTTGTACAAATATTTATTGCTTTAGTTTTAGTTATTCTATTTTCAATGGATTTTAATCCAAATAATATGCTTTCTAAGTTTTTAATGTGTGGTGCAATATTTTCTTTACTTAAAGCAAATTCATTTGTAAGGCAGTTTTTAGGTGGTATTAGTACAGATATATCTACTGGAATGCAAGGTTTTTCTTCTATGTTAAAAACTTAATTTTATACTTATTGTGAGGTGTACTATGAAATTTATTTTTCCACAAAATTATAATTTTAGCCACAAATTACTTGGTATTTTCGATACTTCTACTCTTTTAGTAAATGGTATTTGGGCACTTTTTGTATTTTGTTTTTTAAACTTATTTTTCTCTAGTTTAAATATAAAGATTTTCTTTTTTATTATACTAGTTTTTCCTTTTTTACTGTTTAGCATTATTGGTTTTAACCATGAAAATATTCTTTATGTAGTATTTTATATTGCTAAATATATAAAACGACCTAAAATTTATATTTATAAATAATTCGTCTTTTTGTTGTAATATCTCCCTAAAAATGATATAATTTTATAAGAGTTTTATGCCTTTGGGGGGATTTTATGAAATTAGAACAAAATGACGTTTCTATGATGTTTTCTAATACTGAAATTGCAGATGTTTTTTTTACAGAATATCTTTCTTCCGCAAGTGGAAACGCTATTAAGGTTTATTTATATATATTGTTTTTATCAAAATATGGAAAAGATGTAAAGCTAAATGATTTGTCTAAGAAACTTTCTCTTCCATTAAAAGAAATCCAAGATAGTATTAAATACTGGGAAGATAATGGTGTTATTACTAAGAAATCAACTGGATATGTTGTAAATAATCTTCAGGAAATTGAACTACATAAATTATATAAACCTCGTGTTTCTGTTTTGGCTGATACTAAAAAGTCAGAAGAAAATCAATATCGAGCTAAGGCCATTGAGGCTATTAATGTATCTTTTTTTCAAGGTGTCATGTCTCCTTCCTGGTATAATGACATTGATTTATGGTTTAAGAAATATGGTTTTGATGAACAAGTTATGCTTGCTTTATTTCGCTATTGTTTTGAGCGTTCTGCTTTACATAGAAATTATATTCAAGTCGTTGCAGATGCTTGGTTTAAGAATAATATTAAAACATTTTCAGATTTGGATTTATATTATCAAAAAGAAGAAAAGTTTAATTTACTAAAAAAATCTATTTGTAAGAAACTTGGCTTAAATCGCACATTAACACAATATGAAGAAGCATATATCGAGAAATGGACTGTTGATTTTGGTTATAATTTGGATATTATTGAACTTGCTTTAAAAAGGACTACTTCAAAATCTAGTTTTAGTTTTGATTATATTGATAAAATCTTATCTGATTGGAATGAACGTCATTTAAAAACTGTAAATGATGTTCAGAAATTCTTAGATGAACAAAAAAATAAACCTCATGCTATTAAGGAATTAGAAAAGAAAAGTTATCAAAATTATGAGCAAAGAAAAGTAGATAATTTGGATTCTTTATATGCTAATGTGCAAAAAGCTTAAAAGGAGTTTATAAGGTATGAGTAATTCTACATTAAAAGTTTTATTAAAAGAATATGAGCAAAAACGTGATTCTTCTTTTTTAAGTTTAGAAAAAAGAAAAGAGGAATTATATAAGTCTTGTCCCAGATTAGAACAAATAGATTTGGAATTAAATAATTTTGCTTTAAATACTGCAAAATCTATTTTAAATTCAGATTCTTCTTATTCTTTAAAAGAATTACAAGAAAAGATAGATTCTTTAAATATAGAAAAACATGAATTATTAAATTCTTTAAATTTAGATATTGATTTTTTTAAACCTCATTTTGATTGTGATAAATGTGAAGATACTGGATATGTTAATAATAATGGTCATTATGAACTTTGCAGTTGTATTAAACAAAAATTATTTGATATTGAATATAATAAAAGTAATATTAGTGATTTAAAAAAACATAATTTTGAACATTTTAACTTTGACTTATATTCAGATGAAATAAATGAAGAGCTATATAATTCTAATTTATCTCCTCGTGATAATATCAAAAATATTAGGAATATTGCAATTTCTTTTATTGAAAATTTTGATAATCCAGATGAAAAAAATTTATTATTTACTGGTAATACAGGCTTACGGAAAATCTTTTTTATCTGATTGTATTGCTTGTGAATTATTAAAGAAAGGTAAAACTGTTCTTTATCAAACTGCTCGGTGTTATGTTAGATACAATTATTGATTATCGTTTTAATAAAAATAATTCTGATTTTGTTTATGATAATATTTTAAATGTTGATTTATTAATTATTGATGATTTAGGAACTGAAAGTATGAACAGTATGAAATTTACTGAATTATTCAATGTTATTAATACTCGCTTATTAAACCAAAATAACCATATTACTAAAACTATTATTTCTACAAATTTAAATTTGCAAGATTTACGTTCTAAATATGATGAGAGAATCTTTTCTAGATTTGTCGGATGTTATAATATCTGTAGGTTTTTTGGTAATGATATAAGGTATAAAAAATAAAAGTGAAAATTAAGAATTTTCACTTTTATTTTTATATCTCTTTTATTCTTCTACTGCTTCTTGTTCTTCTTCTACAAGTTCTATACTTACTACTTTTCCTCCGTCATTTGTTCTCATTAGTGTTACTCCTTGTGTTGACCTTCCAAGTACACTTATGTCTTTTACTGCTAGTCTTATTATTGTTCCTGTATCTGTAATTAACATTACATCTTCTTCACCTGCTGCAATTCTTATTCCTACTAGTTTTCCTGTTTTTGGCGTTATTTTATATGTTATAACTCCTCTTCCACCTCTTGCTTGTACTCTATATTCGTCAAGTTCTGTTCTTTTTCCAAATCCATTTTCTGTTATTGCTAATAATGTAGCTTTTGAACCTGTTACAATAGATTCCATTCCTATTACTTCGTCTTCTTTATCTAGCTTTATTCCTATTACTCCTTGTGATACTCTTCCTATTGGTCTTACGTCTTTTTCATCAAATGTGATACATATTCCTTCTCTTGTTACTAAAACAACGTTGTCTTCTCCGTCTGTTAGCCTTACGGAAATAAGCTCATCATCTTGTTTTAATGTAATTCCTTGTAATCCAGTTTTTCTTGTAGAATCATATTCTTTTAATGCAGTCTTTTTAATTAATCCATTTTTTGTTGCCATTAATAGATATTTTCCTTCTGCAAAATTTTGAATTGGAATAACTGCTGATATTTTTTCTCCATTATCTAGGCTTAATAGATTAACAATTGCAGTTCCTTTTGCTGTTCTTCCTGCTTCTGGAATTTCATATCCTTTTAGTTTGTATACTTTACCTTTGTTACTAAAGAATAATATCATGTCATGTGTAGATGCAGTAAATATTTGTTTCACAAAGTCTTCTTCTCTTGTTGCAATTCCTGTAATTCCTTTTCCTCCTCTTCTTTGGCTTTTATATGTGTCTACTGGCATTCTTTTTATATAACCAAAGTGTGTTAAAGCAATTACTGTTTGTTCTTCTTTTATTAAGTCTTCCATTTCGAAATCATCTGCTGCTGCAACTATTTTTGTTTTTCTGTCATCTCCAAATTTTTCTTTTACTTCTATTAATTCTTCTTTTATAATGTCAAAAATTAATTTTTCACTTGCTAATATTTCTTTTAAATGTGCTATTAATTTCATTAATTCATTATATTCTTCTTCTATTTTTTCTCTTTGTAATCCTGATAGAGTTTTTAATCTCATATCTAGAATTGCTTGAGCTTGTATATCTGTAAGCCCAAAGCGTTCCATTAATCTTTCTTTTGGGTCATCATATGATGAACGGATTATATTTATAACTTCATCTATATTATCTAATGCAATTTTTAATCCTTCTAATATATGTGCTCTTGCTTCTGCTTTTTCTAGTTCAAATCTTGTTCTACGAACTACTACTTCTTTTCTATGGTCTAAATAGTGTTCTATACATTGTTTTAGTGTAAGGATTTTTGGTTCTCCATTTACTAGTGCAAGCATGATTGCTCCAAATGTATCTTGCATTTGTGTGTTTTTATATAGTTGATTTAATACTACTTGTGCATTTGCATCTCTTTTTAATTCAACTACTATTCTTACACGGTCATTTCTATCTGATTCATCTCTTAAATCTGATATTCCTTCTATTCTTTTATCTCTTACTAATTGAGATATGTTTTCTATTAATCTTGCTTTGTTTACTTGATATGGTAATGATGTAACGATTATTCTTTGACGGTTTCCACTCATTTCTTCAATTTCTGCTTCTGCTCTTACTGTAATTTTTCCTCTACCTGTTGTGTATGCTTCTCTTATTCCTTCTCTTCCTAAAATTTGTCCACCCGTAGGGAAATCTGGTCCTTTTATTACTTGCATTAGGTCTTCGTTTGTTATATTGTCTTCTTCTATTACTTTTATTATTCCATCTATTACTTCTGATAAGTTATGTGGTGGTATGTTTGTTGCCATACCTACTGCTATTCCATTTGAACCATTAATTAATAATGCTGGTATTCTTGCTGGCAATACTGTTGGTTCTTGTAAACGGTCATCATAGTTTGGCATAAAATCTACAGTATTTTTTTCTATATCTGCTAACATATAGTTTGATATTTTAGCCATTCTTGCTTCTGTATACCTCATTGCTGCTGCTCCATCACCATCTATTGAACCAAAGTTTCCATGTCCATCTATTAACATATATCTAAGTGAAAAGTCTTGTGCCATTCTTACCATAGCATCATATACAGATGCATCTCCATGTGGATGGTATCTTCCAAGTACAGAACCTACTGTGTTTGCACATTTTCTGTATGGCTTGTCTGATGTAATTCCATCTTCATGCATTGCATATAATATTCTTCTATGTACTGGTTTTAGTCCATCTCTTACATCTGGTAACGCACGTTGCACAATAACACTCATTGCATAGCTTATGTATGCTGTTTTCATTTCTTCATTAATATCTCTGTCTATAATTTTTTCTTCTGGTTTATCCATTTTTACAACCTCTTCTTTTTTATATTATTTAATCATTAGTAATTATACTTTAACACACAAAAAAAAGCAAGAAATTTTGATTAAAAATATATAATTTTTCCTTGCTTCCGTATACAATTTTTATGTTAGTGTATGTGCTAGTTCTATTTCTTCTTGTGATAAGTTTAGGTCTCCTCCTTTATTTTTAATAAGTAAGTGTAAATTTTCTAGTTCTCTTGCTTTTTTTAGTGTTTGTTCTAATGGTACTAGTTCTTTTAATTGTTCTCTTATTTTTTGATATTCTCTTTCCATTCCTATAAAGTCTTCTTGTTTTAAGTATCCATTCCATTGTGAAATGTATTTGTCTATTTTCTCTATTCCTCTTATTTGCTCTGTCATTGTTTTGCCGATGTTATTTTGAATACTATCGAGTAGTGTGTTTTTACTGCTTCTTATAACACTTGCAACTGTTCTTGGCACAATGTCCTTTTTTACTGTAAAGTTTAAAACTGAGTCTAATGAATCTGAAATTGTATCTATTATTCCTCCTTTCTTTACGGCTGTTTGTATTTGTGATACATTATCAAATTTTCCTGTTACTATTCCAAATGCACTTTTCCCAAATTCCATTGCTTCTTCTATTGCTTTATTTATTCCTTCTTTTAATCCATTTTGTAATAGTGCATCTTTTATTTCTATAACTTGATTTTCTATTACATCTGGTAATATCCACCTAAGCCCAATGTCTAATGCTCCATTTATTGTCTTTCCAAGCGTTGATTGTAAAAATTGATTTTGATTTTCTTTTGTTACTGTTAAGCTGTTTATATTCCCTACATTATTTTCTATCTTTAGATTTTTATCTAAAATTTGATTTGTTTTATTTCCTATTTCTAATTCCATTTTATCTTTCCTTTCTTTATTAATTATTAATTTTATTTAAGTAGTACTTTTTTGTATTTTTGTTTTTTAGTATTTCATTTGCTATTTTTTGATATTGCATTTTTATATTGTTTTGTAAATATGTTTGATTCATATTGTGATTAACTAATATATTACAATTATTAATGTTATTTACTTTTCCTAATAAGTTATATTCTTTTAATGCATTTTTTAATATATTAATTGAAAATGTATCTTTAGCCACTTTATTAAATACAATATTTATTTTGTCTTGTTCTATTTTATATTTTTTAATATTTTCTTCTAAATATATTTTTGATTTTTTTATTTGCAATACATTTGCTTCTGTTAAAAATATAATCTTATCTATCTCTTCAAAAATACTTGTAAAGTATTTTTCTATATCTATTAGAATAACATCATAATTTTCTTTCCACATTTTTATTTGTTTTAATATTTCTATTTCACTTTTTTCTTCCCCATTTGTGGAAAACAAGTGAAGTGTTTTTTTTATTTCTATTATTTTATTGTTTTGTTTTTCTTCATTATAAAATTTTTCGTAGATGTTTTTTATATTATTTTTTTCTTCATTATTGTTTTGTTTGTTTTTTAAAATTTTTATATCTTGTGTTTTAGAATTAATTTCTATTATTAATATTTTTTTATCTTTCATTTGTTCTGATAAATTTATTGTGAATATAGTTTTTCCGACATCCTTTTAATCCCATTATAAAAATTGTTTGTGCAAATTTGTTTTTTTCTTTTTTACTAAATAAATTGTAAATTTTATTTATGAATTTATTTTTATAAAATTCTATTTGTACTTCTTTTTCTATTTCATCTTTTTCTTCTTTTGTTAAAAAATATTTTTCTGTTTCTTTTTTTTCTTTTTGTTCTGTTATTAAATTTTCTTTATTTATTATTTTTTTTAATTCTAATAATTCTTGTTCTATAATTTCTTGATTTGATTTTTCTTCTATAACTTTTATTAATTGTTCTATTGTTATTTCGTTATTATAAAAAATAAATATTTTCCCTTTTCCTAATAAATAATTTTCTAATTCTTGTTTTTTATTTTCTAGTATAATTATTATTTTTATATTTTCATTTTTTTGTCTTATTTTTTCTATTAATTCTTCTATTTTCATATTTCCTGGTATTAATTCACTAAATATTATAAAGTCTATATTTTGTTCAATTTCTAATATTTCTAAAATTCCTTCTTGGTATTGTATATCATTTGCCATTATTTTTATATTATTATGTTCTGATAATTTTTTATTTACATTTTCATTTTGTAGTGCGGTTATTATTTTTTTCATTTATCATCACCTATTTTTTCTAATATCATTTTCTTTTCAATTTCACTTGATTCTATTTTGGTTAATATATGATTTTCTCCAACAAACATTAAACATTCTCCTCTTTTTAGAGATTTGATTTCTATTTTTTCTTTTTCGGATAAGTTTGAATATTCAGAAAGAATTTTTATATTTTCTTCTTCTAATGAAAAAAATGTTTTTATACTCGAATTGTTCAAAATGCTTTTTCCGTAGATGCCGTTTTCTAAACTAAATAAATCTGATATATCTTGTGTTATTGCTACTGCACTTCCACCATATTTTCTAATTGTTTTGAATATTTTATATATAAAACTTGCTACATTCATATTGGATGTTACTCCAATAAGTCTCCAAATTTCGTCCAAATATATTGCTTTTTTTGTATTTCTATCTACTTTTATGCTATCCCAGAATAATTCTACAAAAACATACATTGCAAATTTTAAGTTTTCTTCTCCGTAGTTCATATATGTCTGCTACTATTAAATTTTCTTCCATTTCTATATTGGTATATTGATTAAAAAATTTTAATGAACCTTTTACAAATGGTATTAGTTTTGTTTTAAATATTTTTGTTTTTGGGTCTTGTTCTAAAATATTATATAAGTCTTCTAATAGTGGCATGTCTTTACTTGTTTTAAATATTTGTGTGATTGTAACTTTATTTGTTTCTTCTTTGTATAGACTTTTATCATCAAATGTAATTCCTTTTTTTGCATAACATTCTATTAATTTTTCTTCTAATATTGCTTTTTCTTCTTCGTCCATTTGTCCAAATACTAGATTAAAAAATCCTATTAATTTCCCTATCTTTGTTGCTAAATACCCTTTTTCTTTTTCCTCTATACTTTCTTTTCTTATGTCTAATATATTTATATATGTATCTGAGGTTGGTCCTAATTTTATGAATGTTCCGCCTAAATTATTGCAAACATTTTCATATTCTCTTTCTGGGTCTATAATATATTGCTTTATTCCTAATATTGCATTTCTTAGAATTAGTAATTTTGTATAAAATGATTTTCCTGCTCCACTTGTTCCAAATATACTTATATTTGCATTTTTGTATTTGTTAGTATCATATCTGTCTACAAAAACTAGTGAGTGGTTATATATGTTTGTCCCTATATATATTCCGTTTTCGTCAAATAATGATGATGATATAAATGGATATGTTGATACTAATCCGCTGGTTAATATGTTTCTTCTTGTTACTTGTTTTACGTCTTCATTGTTTTGCATTAGTGGAAGTGACGAGATAAATGCTTGTTCTTGCCTAAAATATGCCCTTCTTGATTGCATTCCTTTGCTTTGTATCATTCCTTCTACTTTGTTTAGTAAGTATTCTAATTCTCTTGTGTCTTTTGCAAATACTGTAATGTATATGTACAAAAAATATAGCTCTTCATTATTTACTTGCATTTGTTTTCTTATATATTTTGCATCATTATGTGTATATGCTACAAGGTCTATGTCTTGACTGTTTTGATTTTTGTTTTCTAAATCTACTCCTGTATTTCCAATATGATATGTTAATTCTCTTATCATTTTGTATGAATCCTTTTTTTCGTAAAACATAGATATATTCATATTTATGTTTGTGTCTATTAAACTTTTTAATAGCAAATCGCTTTGTTCCCTAAAGTAATTTACTATTAATAGTGTTGAATAATATTTATTTTCTATTTCTATATACTTTGGATTGTTTAAATTTATATATGTTGGATATATTTTTTCGTTAGTTGTTCTTCCTCCTTTTAATATTTCTAATATTTGATTGCTTTTGTTTTTTAAAATTTCTTTCATACTTGTTCCTCCTTGAAAATAATATTATTTTCTATATTTCCTAAAAATGTTGTTAAAATATTTTTTATTGTTTTTAAGTCTTCTATAGATATTGCAATATTTCCACAACGTGATAAACATTCTTTTATTTTTAAATAATTTTCATTTAATTCTTGAATTATTATTTCTTGGAAATTTGTTTTTGAATTTTTGTTTTGATTATTTTTTTGAATTACAATATAAAAATTTTTTGAAGAAGAATTTTGTTCTTGATTTTTTTGTTTAATAAATTCTATATAATTTTCAGATAATAATTTTATATTTTTGTTTTTTGAATTTTTATTTTGTTTTATAATTTTTTCTATATGTCCGTGATAAATCTTCTTTGTTACTTTGAATAATTAGTTGCATATCAAAATTGCATGTTTTTAAAAATGTTTTATAAGAATTTAATATTGCCTCTTTTTCTAAATCTGATTTTAAATTGTAGCCTACTGGAATAATTTTTATTATTTTTATATAATTGTCTTCTTTTAATTTTATAATTCCATTTTCTAATATCTGATCAATCGGCAACCATTCTTGTATAGATTTAATTGTTTCTTGTTTCATGGTTTCTCCTTTTTCTTTTTACTATATAAAATATAATAAGACGTTTTTATTTATTTGTCAACAAAAATCGTACGACAATTTTCGACAAATTATTTTTTTATTTTTTTGTATATTTTTTTGTTGTTCGGTTATACTACATTTATAAGGTTAATATTAGTTGAGTTAAGAGTAATATTAGGTTTATTTATAAGCTTTTTATTATTCGAGCAAAGATGGTATATGGCTTTCTAGGTTATATATTGTCGGAGCCGAAGAAGTAATTATTTGTAGGTAAGCTATATTAATATTAATTTTGTTTTAATAAAATTTTATATTTTTCTGTATGGTTGTAATATAGGTAATTATTTTGGATTAAGATTTTATTTATATTGATTTATGTTTGTTATTAGTCCTTTTTATAGGATGAATACAGATATTTACAGTGTATTTATGGTCGAGCGACTGATTTTAATGTGTGGTGAATTGTTTATTTGTATAGTAATATACATTAGATGAGTAATTATGCATTTGGGTTTTAGCTGAAGATTAATATTAGCTTTATACGATTAATAGCGTAATACTGCATTTATAGTATTACGCTATTAATTTTTTATACTGTAGGAATTTTCTCCCTGTGGGAGGAAAGCTCCATACAGTATAAATATGGGAATTTCTAGAATTTCTTTGCGGTTGCCACCGCTTAGAAATTCTTAAATTCGTTTATTATATATATTTAAAATATTTTTTATTTAATTATATATACCAATATTATACATCTAAATTTTTTACATATTTTGCATTTTGTTCTATAAATTCTCTACGTGGAGCTATTTCGTCTCCCATAAGTATTGTAAAAATTTCATCAGCTTTTATTGCGTCATCTAGTGTTACTTTTATTAATGTTCTTTTTTCTGGATCCATTGTTGTTTCCCATAATTGTTCTGGATTCATTTCTCCTAAACCTTTATAACGTTGTATTGAAATTCCATCTCTTCCTATTTTTGACAGATTTTCTTCCATTTCTTCATCTGTGTAACAATATATATCAGTCATTCCTTTTTTAGATAATTTGTATAATGGTGGTTGCGCAAGGTATACATTTCCATTTTCTATTAGTGGCCTCATATAACGGAAGAAAAATGTTAATAATAATGTTCTAATATGTGCTCCATCTACATCAGCATCAGCCATTATTATTACTTTTGCATAACGTATTTTACTTATGTCAAAGTCTGCTCCAATTCCTGCTCCCACTGCTAGTATAACTGGATTTAATTTATCATTTCCATATATTTTATCTGCTCTTGCTTTTTCTACATTTAGCATTTTTCCCCATAATGGTAAAATTGCTTGGAATTTTCTATCTCTTCCTTGTTTTGCACTTCCTCCTGCTGAATCTCCCTCTACTATATATATTTCACATTCTTCTGGATTTTTGCTACTACAGTCTGCTAGTTTTCCTGGTAATGTGGTACTTTCTAGTGCTGTTTTTCTTCTTACTAGTTCTCTTGCTTTTCTTGCTGCTTCTCTTGCTCTTGATGCACTAACACATTTTTCAAGGATTGTTTTTGCTACTGATGGGTTTTCTTCTAAATATGCTCCTAGTGCTTCATTTACAACACTTTGAACTACTCCTGTTACTTCACTATTTCCTAATTTTGTTTTTGTTTGTCCTTCAAATTGTGGTTCTTTTACTTTTACAGAAATGACTGCAGTTATTCCTTCCCTAATGTCTTCACCTTGTAAATTTGATTCTTTTTCTTTTATTAGGTTATGACTTCTTGCATAATCATTTAGTATTTTTGTTAATGACCTTTTAAATCCTTCTAAGTGCGTTCCACCTTCTATTGTATTAATATTGTTTACAAATGTATATATATTTTCTGAATATGATGTTGTATATTGAATTGCTACTTCTACTGGTACTTCTCCATCTTCTCTTTCTATGTATATTGGTTGTTTGTTTAATGTTTCTTTATTTTTGTTTAGGTATTCTACAAAAGATTTTAATCCTCCTTCAAAGCAAAATTCTGCTTTTTTTGGTGTTTCTCCTCTTTTATCTTCTATACTTATATAAAGTCCTTTTGTTAAAAATGCCATTTCTCTAAATCTATTTTCTAATACTTCATATTCATAATTTAGTGTTTCAAATATAGTGTCATCTGCATAAAATCTTACTTTTGTACCAGTTTTTTGTGAGTCTCCTATTTTTGTTAATGATTGTATTGTTTTTCCTTTTTCGAATTTCATTTCATATATTCCACCATCTCTTTGTATGGTTACTTCACACCAGTTTGATAAAGCATTTACAACAGATGCTCCAACTCCATGTAGTCCTCCTGATACTTTATATCCACTATCTCCTCCAAATTTTCCTCCTGCATTTAGTTGTGTATATACTGTTTCTGCTGCTGATATTTTAGTTTTTTGATGTATATCAACTGGTATTCCTCTTCCGTCATCTTCTACGGAAATAATGTTTCCCGGTTCTATTACTACATTTATATGGCTACAATAACCTGCTAGTGCTTCATCAACACAATTATCTACTATTTCATATACTAAATGATGTAATCCTCTTACGGATACACTCCCTATATACATTCCTGGTCTTTTTCTAACATGTTCTAGTCCATCCAATACTTGTATTTGCTCTGCATTATATTCATGTTCAAATTTCTCCATTTCATTTCCTCCTTAGGATATTTTCATTTTGCTTTTCTATTATATCGTTAATTTAAAAAAAATCAAGTCTTTTTTTATCTATTTGCTAATGTATTTGATGAAATATTAGATATATATGCTTTTATTGCGTTTTCTTCTTTTGTAATTACAATTGTTTTCGGATTGTTTTCACTAATATCTTTTATATTTTCTTTTTTTATGTTTTCAAAAAATTCATTAAATATTTTATTTTCTTTTAGTCCTTTATAATCTAATATAAATATAATGTCTTTTCTATTTATCATTTTTTCTTTTCCTATATGTAAATACATGTCTTCTCCTATTTATCTATTTTTTGCACATTTCCATTTTCTACGTAGAAAGTTTTGCACATTTTTTCAAGATTTGTGAATTGTTCTGTGCATGTAATTAATATTTGTGTGTTATTTATATGTTTTAAAAAATTTTCTCTTCTTTTACTGTCTAGTTCTGACATAAAATCATCTAATAATAAAATTGGATATTCTCCTATTTCATCTTTTATTATCTCTAGTTCTGATAATTTTAATGATAATATAACTGTTCTGTTTTGCCCTTGCGATCCATATATATTTACTTGCTTTTTATTTATAAAAAAATATATGTCATCTCTATGAATTCCTTTTGTTGTGTATCCTCTTTCTATATCAGATTTTCTTGATTTTTTTAATTCTTCTCTGTATTTTTCTTTTTCTTCACAGTCTGATATATATTTTATTTTTAATTCTTCTTTTTCTTCTGTAATATTAGCATGTATATTATAAATTTTTTCTTTTATTTTTTGTATAAATTCATTTCTATATTTAAAAACTTCTTGTCCATATTCTGCTAATTTTTCATCCCAAATATCTAATAATTCTACAGATTTGTTTTCATTTTCTATTTGCCTTAAATAATTGTTCCTTTGTTCTAATGTTTTTAAATACATATTTAGGTAATATACGTATTGCGGTCTTAATTGACTAATCATTATATTTAAAAATCTTCTACGTTTTGCTGGTCCACTTTTTAATATTTCTATATCATCTGGACTAAACATTACTATGTTAATTTTCCCTAATATATCACTTAGTTTTGATTGTTTAATTCCATTTATATATATGTTTTTTTTGTCATTTATTTCTATTTTTATATTTCCATTTCGGTCTTCTTTTTCATATTCTATATTAATTTTAGAATTTTTTTCATCCAATTTTATTAGTTCTTTTTCTTTTTTAGCTCTAAATGATTTTCCTATTGAACATAAGAAAATTGCTTCTAATATGTTTGTTTTTCCTTGTGCGTTTTCTCCAAAAAATATATTAATTCCTTGTTCTAATTCTATTTGTTGTTCTTTATAATTTCTAAAATTATTTAGTTCTATTTTTTTTATATACATATTTTTCTCCAATTATTCTTTTAATCGAATCGGTAAAATCATATAAGTATAATCACCTTCATCTACTGGTCTTATAATACATGGTGATATACTAGACCCAAAATCAACAAATACTTCTTCATCATCGATGACTTTTAAAGCATCTAAAAAATATTTTGGATTAAATCCAGCTTCTAAGTTTTTACCTTCTGTTGATACATATATTTCTTCTTTTGCATCTCCTGTTTGGTTTGTACATGATATTGTTATTTTACCTATATCTACCACTACTTTAACAGGATATTTTTTTTCTTTTTCTGCTACTGATGCTGATATTAAACTAATTCTTTCAAAACAATCTTGTAAATTACTCTTATTTATTCTAATTCTTGTTTCCCAGTTTTCTGGAATTACATTATTATAATTTAAAAATTCTCCATCTAATAATCTTGTTACTATTTTACATTTATCCATTTCGAATAATGCTTGATTTTTAGATACTCCTATTTTTACTAATTCAAATGAATCTAATATAATTTTATTTACTTCGTTTAATGTTTTTCCTGGAATAACTGCACTAAAGTCATTTGTTTTATTTGTTAATGTTGTACTATTCCAAGCAAGTCTAAATCCATCAACTGCAACTACATTTAATTTATTTTCTATTGTTTGAAATAAACAACCTGTAAATATTGGTCTGTTTTCTTCTATACTAACTGCAAATATTGTTTTTCTAATCATATTTTTTAATGTGTTTTGCTCTAATGTAATTGAATTTTCTACTACAATTTTAGGTAGTTCAGGAAATTCATTAGGATTCATTGTTGCAAGTTTATATAATGAACCTTCACATTCAATAACTAATAAATTACTTTCATTTAATGTAATGTTTATTTCCGCATCTGGTAGTTTACGCATTATTTCACTAAACATTATTGCATTTACTACTGTACTTCCTTGTTCTTTTATTTCAGCTTCCATTATATATTCAATTCCTATTTCTAAATCATAGGTTGTAAATTTTATTTCATTATCATTTGTTTGAATAAGTATTCCTTCTAATATAGGCATTGTTGTTTTTGTTGCTACCGCTTTTATTACGGAATTAAGTGCTTTAAGAATTTTATCCTTTTCACATACGAATTTCATTTTTCTTCTCTCCTTTATAAATATTAATATTTTTAGTAGTATTAGTAATAGGTATTGTGGATTTGGTGGAAAAGTACTTAAAGACCAGTTTTCCGTAAGCAAATCCATGTTAATTGTTATGTTGAAAAAACAATTATATATCCACAATTACTATTTTTCTTTTGTTGATTATTATTTATTAACAAGTTTTAAACATGTTATTCACAGTTAATTTGTGTATAACGAATGTTGCTATTCCGTAAGAAGAATTACAAGTCTTTTTAAAAACGAAAGTTTTACAAACAATTATTTTTTCAAAAGAAGCAAATTCGTTTTTAATTAAACTAGTTTGAATTGAGTAATAAGTTTTTCACACTATCCACAATTAATTTTGTATTTCCATTTTCTTTTATTTCTGCTTCTATTTTTCTACATGCATGCATTACTGTTGTATGATCTCTTTTTCCAAAACATTCACCTATTCTTGCAAGTTGCATTTGGGCAATATCTCTACATAAATACATTGCAATCTGCCTAGGATATGCTAAATCATTTGAACGTTTTGAACTTTTTAAGTCTTTTGCATTTATATTAAAATATTTAGCAACTACTTCTTGTATTGATTCTACTGATACTACTTTTTCTTTTTGTGAAATAATATCATTTATTGCTTTTTCCGCCATTTCTAATGTTAATGGACTATGTGTTAATGAAGCTTTTGCAATCATTTTATTTAATACGCCTTCTAATTCTCTTATATTTGTGTCAATTTTTGTGGCAATATTTGAAAGTATCATATCATCTATTACAATACTATCAGATTGTGCTTTTTTTCTAAGGATGGCTAAACGCGTTTCATAATCTGGATTTGAAATGTCTGCAATTAATCCCCATTCAAAACGAGATTTCAAACGGTCTTCTAGTAGTTTCATTTCTTTCGGTGGTCTATCACTTGATAGAATTATTTGTTTTCCACTTTCATGTAAAGTATTAAATGTATGGAAAAATTCTTCTTGTATTCTTTCTTTTCCAGCAATAAATTGAATATCATCTATTAATAGTACATCTACATTTCTATAACAATTTCTAAAATTTTCTGTAGTATTATCTCTAATAGCATTTATTAGCTGATTTGTGAATTTTTCCGATGTGACATATAGTATTTTTGCTGAGTGGTCATGTTTTAATATTTCATTACCTATAGCATGCATTAAGTGGGTTTTTCCTAGTCCTACTCCCCCATATATAAATAATGGGTTATATGAACTTGCAGGTGCTTCAGCTACGGCTAGTGCTGCTGCATGTGCAAAACGGTTATTGTTTCCTACAACAAAAGTCTCAAATGTATATTTCGGATTTAAAAATGAACTAGAATATCCAGAAATAGAGCTAACATTATCTAATCCGTTATTTTTTTGTTGTATATTAGCATTAACTTCACGAACTGCTATATCACATTCTGTATTTGTAATATATTTAAATGTATTTGCAATTAACGCATAATTACGTGTCATAATTGCTTCTTTTTGAAAATCAGAAGTAACACCTAATATATAAGTGTTTTGTTCTTTTCCTAAAATAGTTAAATCTTTAATCCAAGTATCATATGAAACTTTAGTCATTTCACCTTTTAACAGTTCTTTTGCTTCATTTAGCAGTTCATTTAAATCATTTTGCATTGTTAATTCATTCCTTCCACAAGGTTTTTTATTTATTTATATATATTTGCAAAAAATAAAAAGCAAACTTATCCACACACTTATCCACAAATGTTGATAAAATTTTTAAGTGTAAAATTAGAAAAGTTTTCTTTTGTAAAATTTATAAATTTTAATATTACTAAATAATAATATCAAAAAACAAAGAATTTAGTCAATATAATTGTGGAAAAAAAACAAAAAAATGTGGATAAGTTTTCTGAAGGACAAGTATGCGTAAGGAAATATCAAGTTTTATGTTGAAAAAACTTTTTTATAGAGTTATCTAATAGCACAATTTTAAAAAAAATAGTTTACATATCTTGACAAGAGAGTGAAATCTATTATATAATAACAATACTTATTTTGCGTGTAAGAAAAATCATATAGATACTTACGGAAATAGAATATTTAGGAGGTGCAAAATGAAAAGAACATTTCAACCAAAAAAAAGACAAGAACAAAAAGAGCATGGTTTTATGAAAAGAATGAAAACAAGAGCTGGTAGAAATATATTAAAAGCTAGACGTGCTAAAGGAAGAAAAAAATTAAGTGCTTAAGTTATTTGAGCCACAATATATTTGTGGCTCTTTTTACAATAGCTAAAGAGTGATTAAAATGAAAAAAACGTTAAAATTAAAAAAGAATTATGAATTCAAAAAAATATTAACTAAGGGAAAATATTACGGAGGACATTATTTAGATGTATTTGTAATAAAAAATCGTAGTAATATAAATCAAATTGGAATTGCAGTTAGTGTAAAAGTTGCAAAAGCAGTAAAAAGAAATAGAATTAAAAGATTGATTTCTGAAAATTATCGTTTATTAGAAGAAAAATTAGATACAGGCTATCAAATTATTTTCTTATGGAAAAAGAAACGAGATATTTCTGAAGCTACTTTTACTAATATACGCAACGATATGCTTCAAATTTTAAAGAAGATAGGGATATTGCTATGAAAAAAGTTATTATTTTTTTGATTAAATTATATAAAAAATATATATCTAATATATTTCATTTTTGGGGAATTGATTGCAAATTTTATCCAACATGTTCGGAATACACTATGCAAGCTATTCAAAAATATGGAATTATAAAAGGTATATATTTGGGAATAAAAAGAATTTTAAAGTGTAATCCTTTTTCAAAAGGGGGATATGACCCTTTAAAATAGGGATAAGGAGAAAAATATGATATCTTTTTTTGCAAATTTATTTGGTTATGTTTTGAATTTTTTATATCAATTTATTCAAAACTATGGAATTGCAATTATTTTGTTTTCAATTGTTTTAAAACTAGTAATGTTACCAATATCTATTAAACAACAAAAAACAATGAAAAAATCGGCTAAAATACAAGGAAAGCTAAGAGAAATTCAAGATAAATATAAAAATAATCCAGAAAAACTAAATCAAGAAACTATTGATTTATATAAAAGAGAAAAAATGAGTCCATTTAGTGGTTGCTTAAGCGGTATTGTTCAAATTGTTTTACTTTTTGCAGTATTTTATCTTGTTAGAAGTCCATTAACATATATGGTAAAAGTAGATACAGCTGTTATAGAACAATATACAAATGAAATAAAACAAGAAGAAGAGAATAAGAATAATCCGTATCCAGAAATTGCAATAATTAAAGAAAAAGGACAAACAGATGAAAGAGTAAATATAAACATGGAATTACTAGGGTTAGATTTAAGTAGTGTTCCATCTCAAAATTTATCAGACTGGAAAGTATATATTATTCCAGTATTATATGTACTAACATCATTTATATCTATGAGAATAACTACAGGAATGCAAGCTAAAAAGAAAGAAGAAAATGGAGAAAACAACGAAATGGATGCAGTTATGCAAGCTAATAAAAGTATGAGTTATATTATGCCTATTATGAGTGTATCTATAGCAATTATTGCACCATTAGGACTTGCTTTATATTGGTTAATAAACAATGTATTAATGATTATTGAAAGATTAGTATTAAATAAATTTCTAAAAGAGGAGGAAGAAGAAGATGTTAGAGCCACGAATCTTTGAAGGAAAAACTACACGGTGAAGCAATAGATATAGGATTAAAAGCATTAGGAATAACCAAAGAAGAAGCAGAGATAAGAGTTTTAGAAAATGAGGATAAAAGAAGTTTTTTTAGTATTTTAGCACCTAGAGTTGTTAAAGTTGAAATTACAAGTAAAAAAGAAATAAAAGAAGAAAAAATAAAGAGGAACAAAGAAGAAATATCACATATTGATTTTGGACAAGCTAAAAAACAATTAGAAGATTTTCTAAATGAATGGATAAAGGTAATTCCAAATGAAGAAATTCATTATGAAATAACTCAAAATGAAGGAAATTTAAATGTTAATATAGATGGCAGCGATTTGAACTATTTAATTGGACATAGGGGAGAGGTTTTAAACCAATTACAAGTTATATTATCTTCTATTGCTAGTAAAAATTCAGAATACAAAGTAAGAGTTATTTTAAATATTTGTGGTTATAAAGAAAAAAGAGAAAAATCTTTAGAAGAATTAGCAGAAAAACTTGAAAAGACAGTTGTTAGAACAAAAAAATCAATTACATTAGAACCAATGACTGCATATGAAAGAAAGATTATTCATACAAAGTTACAAGATAGCAAAATGGTAACAACAACAAGTGTCGGAGAAGAACCATATCGTAAAGTTGTAATTTCATTAAAAAAATAAAATATAAAAGTCGGAAGTCAAAGTTCGGATTTTTTATAAGAGTAATTTCTTATTTATTATCTGTGTTTTGACTTTTTATTTTTTGGAAAGGAGTTAATATGAGTACAATTGCTGCAATATCAACAGCACCTGGAATTGGTGGAATTGGAATTATACGTATAAGTGGAGAAAATACTTATAATGTATTAGAAAAAATATTTAAACCAAAGCAAGAAGTTAATTTTGAACAAGTAAAAGGATATAGCATTAAATACGGACATATTATTGAAGAACAAAAAATAATTGATGAAGTATTAGTTTCTTTTTTTAAAGCTCCTAATAGCTATACAACAGAAGATTTATGTGAAATAAGTTCACATGGGGGAACATATGTAGTAGGAAAAATATTAGAATTATGTTTAAAAAATGGAGCAGAACTTGCAGAACCAGGAGAGTTTACTAAAAGGGCATTTTTAAATGGAAGAATAGATTTATCACAAGCAGAAGCAGTAATAGATGTAATTAATGCAAAAACAGAAAAAGAATCGAAGGCATCAATTAATCAGCTTGAGGGAAATTTGTCTACGGAAGTAAGGAAAATAAGAGATTTGTTAATGTCTATTATGGTAGAAGCAGAAGTGTCTATTGATTATCCAGAGTATGATATAGAAGAAATAAGTAATAGAAAGACTAATGATATTTTAGTACAAGTATTAGAAAAACTAGAAAAATTGATAGATAGTTTTGAGACTGGTAAAATTGTAAAAGAAGGAATTAAAGTAGCTCTTATTGGAAAACCTAATGCAGGTAAATCTTCTTTATTGAATGCCATTTTGAAAGAAGAAAGAGCTATTGTAACAGATATAGAAGGAACCACAAGAGACATTATTGAAGAGTCTATTTCCGTAAGAGGAATTCCACTTTGTATAATAGATACAGCTGGAATAAGAAACACAAGTGAAAAAGTAGAACAGATTGGGATAGAACGCTCAAAAAAGAGTGCAGAAGATGCAGATTTAATAATTGCTATATTTGATGGTGGAGAAGGGTTAACAAACGAAGATTATGATATTATAAATATAGTAAAAAATAAAAAATGTATTGCAGTATTAAATAAAATAGATATTAAAATAAATGAAGAAATAAAAAATGAAATAAAAAAACAATTACCCAATATAAATATTATAGAAATATCGGCAAAAGAAAACATAGGAATAGAAAATATTTATAAAGAAATAGAAAATTTATTTAAATTAAATGAAATTAAATTAGATAATGAAACAATTATTACTAATGTTCGTCATAAAACTATAATATCAAATGCAATACACTTAACAAAAAAAGCAATAGATATTAGTAATAAAAATTTGCCTATTGATATGATAGCAATGTATATTAAAGAAATCTTAGAAGAGCTTGGTAAAATTACAGGGGAAACAATTTCAGATGAAATTATTAAAGAGATATTTTCAAAGTTTTGTCTTGGAAAATAAAACACGAGGATTAGATATAAGACGTTTTTGTTTGGTTATAGTGTAATTCTACATTAAAGCAATTATATCACTCAAAAACAAATGTAATCAAAATTAGAAGTTTTTGATTATATTTAAGTTTTAAGTTGAGAATTTTAATAAGAAATAATATAAAGTAAAATAGCAACAAAACACAAACATAAGTTCGTGTTTCACAAAAAACATATAAAGGAGAAAAAAATGAGTTATTATGCAGGAGAATATGATATAGCAGTTATTGGAGCAGGACATGCAGGATGTGAAGCAGCATTAGCTTCAGCAAGATTAGGAAAAAGAACATTAATGTTTTCTATTAGTTTAGAAGCTATTGCAAATATGCCATGTAATCCTCATATAGGAGGAAGTTCAAAAGGGCATTTAGTACGAGAAATAGATGCACTTGGTGGAGAGATGGGCAAAAACATAGATAAAACATTTATACAAATCAAAATGTTAAACAAATCAAAAGGACCAGCAGTATATTCATTAAGAGCACAAGCAGATAGAAAGCTATATCATATAGAAATGAAAAATACATTAGAAAATCAAGAAAATCTTTTTATTAAGCAAGCAGAAATAACAAAAATACAAGTAGAAGATGGAAGGGTAAAAAGTATTGAGACTAATATTGGTGCGATATATAATGTAAAAGCAGTAATTTTAGCAACAGGTACATATTTGAAAGGAAAAATTCACATTGGTGAAGTATCATTTGAAAGTGGACCAGATGGTGTATTTCCAGCAAATGAACTTTCTAATTGTTTAAAAGATTTAGGAATAGATTTATTACGATTCAAAACAGGTACACCTGCAAGGATTAATAAAAGTTCAATAGATTTTTCGAAAATGGAATTACAAGAAGGCGACAAAGAAATAGAAATGTTTTCTTTTGAAGATGATATAATAAGTAGAAAGCAAGAGCCTTGCTACTTAACATACACTAATGAAGAAACTCACAAAATTATAAGAGAAAATTTACATAGGTCACCATTATATGCAGGAAAAATAGAGGGAACAGGACCAAGATATTGTCCATCTATTGAAGATAAAGTAGTAAGGTTTGCAGACAAGGAGAGACATCAAATATTTGTAGAACCAATTGGAGAAAAAACAAATGAAATGTATATTCAAGGTATGAGTTCTTCATTACCAGAAGATGTTCAAATTGCAATGTATAGGACTATCCCAGGATTAGAAAATGCAGAATTTACAAGGCCAGCATATGCTATAGAATATGATTGTATTGAACCATCAGGATTAAAGGTTTCATTAGAAAGCAAAAAGATAAAAGGAATGTTTTTTGCAGGACAAATTAATGGAACATCTGGATATGAAGAGGCAGCAGCACAAGGAATTATTGCAGGAATTAATGCAGTAAGAAGTTTAGATAATAAAAGCCCAATAATATTAAGAAGAAACGAGGCGTATATAGGTGTATTAATTGATGATATAGTAACTAAAAGTACAAATGAACCATATAGAATGATGACTTCTAGAGCTGAATATAGACTTTTATTAAGACAAGATAATGCAGATTTAAGATTAACAGATATAGGATATGAAGTTGGTCTTATTTCAGAAAATAGATATCAAAATTTTTGTAAAAAAAGAGAGAATATTACAAAAGAAATAGAAAGAGTTAAGAAAAAGACTATAAAACCAAGTAAAGAAGTAAATGAACTTCTGCAAAGGCTGGGAACTTCTAAAATTGATACAGGAATCAAACTTTCTGATTTATTAAAACGTACAGAACTTACATATGAAAATTTAGAACCAATAGATGATGAAAGGCCAAATCTTACTAAAATGGAGAAAGAGGAAGTTCAAATTCAAGTAAAATATGAAGGGTATATAAATTTGCAACTGGCACAAGTAGAAAAGGCAAGTAAATTAGAAGGAAAAGAATTGTCACAAGTTATAGAATATTCTGAAATAAAAGGATTACGTTTAGAAGCAAGACAAAAATTAGATAAATTTAAACCTATTTCAGTTGGTCAAGCATCAAGGATATCAGGCGTTTCACCAGCAGATATTTCAGTATTACTAATTTTCTTAGAACAACAAAAAAAATCACAAAATAAATAGGAGGAATTATGCAAAAAGAAGAATGGATAGAAATACTTAAAAATCAATGTAATGATTTGAATATGAGTATAAATGAAAATCAATTAGAACAATTACATATATATATGAAATTGTTACAGAAATGCAATGAAAATATAAATTTAACATCTATTATAGAGGATAAGGATATATTGCAAAAGCATTTTATTGATTCTATTACAATAATACCGTATATCAACTATAAAGATAACATTATTGATGTAGGAACTGGAGCAGGATTTCCAGGAATTCCAATAAAAATAGCAAGAGAAGATGTAAAAGTAACATTATTAGATTCATTAAATAAAAGAGTGAACTTTTTGAAAGAAGTAATTAGTAATTTAAATTTATCAAATATACAAACGATACATGGCAGAGCAGAAGACATAGGTAAAAACTCAAATTTTAGAGAAAAGTTTGATGTAGCAACTTCAAGAGCTGTTGCTCCACTTAACATTTTAGTAGAATATCTTATGCCATTAGTAAAAAAAGGTGGACGATGTATTTGTATGAAAGGAAAAGATATAAAAGAAGAATTAGAAATTAGTAAAAAAGCTATAAACGTTTTAGGAGGAGAGCTAGAAAAAGTAGATGAATTTTATTTGCCACAATCATATATCAAAAGAAATATAATTATAATAAGAAAGATGAAAGATACACCTAGCAAATATCCAAGAAAAGCAGGGACACCATCAAAAGAGCCAATACAATAGTTTTATAATACTATATTTTAAAATAAGTTCTTTATTAAGACTTCATCTAGTAGCATAAAATTTAAAAATATTTGCTAAATTTATTGACATATGAAGGATATTTTTATATTATTAATATGTAAAGTTTTTTAGTTTGGAGGGATTACTTTGGGAAAAATCATAGCAGTAGCAAATCAAAAAGGAGGAGTTGGAAAAACTACAACAGCAATTACTTTAAGCTCCTTGTTAGCCAAAAAAGGGAAGAAAGTAATATTAGTAGATGCAGATCCACAAGGGAATGCAACAAGTGGTGTAGGAATTGAGAAAGAACTACAAAAATCGGTATATGAACTACTAGTAGAAGATGTAGAATTAGAAGAAACACTAATACAAAGCAGTATAAATAACCTAAAAGTATGTCCATCTAACATTAACTTAGCTGGAGCAGAGGTAGAACTAGTATCTATGATGTCAAGGGAACAAAGGTTAAAAGAAAAACTAGAAAACGCAAAAGAAGAATATGATTATATAATAATTGATTGTCCACCTTCTTTAGGACTTATAACTTTAAATGCCTTTACAGCAGCAGATAGTGTATTAATACCAATTCAGTGTGAATATTATGCATTAGAGGGATTAGGGCAATTAATGAATACAATTAATTTAGTAAAGAAACATTTAAATAAAGATATAGAAATAGAAGGAGCGCTTCTTACAATGTATGATATAAGAACAAACTTATCAAATCAAGTTGTAAAAGAAGTAAAAAACTATTTTGGAGATAAAGTCTATAAGACAGTTATACCAAGAAATGTAAAATTAAGTGAAGCCCCAAGTTATGGTATGTCAATTACAGAATATGACATACATTCAAAAGGTGCAAAAAGTTATGACAAATTCGTTAAGGAATTACTAAAAAACAACGAATTTGCCACAAAAGCAAAACATATGAAATAGGAGGAATATAAATGGTAAAGAAGACAGGACTAGGAAAAGGCTTAGATGCATTATTTGCTAATAATATAGATGATGAAGAAATATTAAAAAATAATGAAGTAATAGAAAAATTAAAGATTACAGAAGTAGAACCAAACCGTAATCAACCTAGAAAAAACTTTGATGAAGAAGCATTAAATGAATTAGCAGAATCTATAAAAAGATATGGGGTAATTCAGCCAATTATTGTAGTTAAAAGAGATAGATATTATGAAATTGTAGCAGGAGAGAGACGTTGGAGGGCATCTAAAAAAGCGGGATTAAAAGAAATTCCAGCGATTGTAAGACAAAGTGATGAAAGACAAAATAAAGAAATTGCCTTAATAGAAAATGTGCAAAGAGAAGACTTAAATGCATATGAAAAAGCATTAGGAATAAAAGAACTTATGGACGAGTATCAATTAACACAACAAGAAGTTTCAGAAATATTGGGGAAAAGCAGAAGTAGTGTTGCAAATACAGTTAGGATTTTAAACTTAGATGAAAGAGTATTAGAATTCGTAAAAGAAGGAAAGCTAGCAGAAGGACATGCTAGAACTTTACTAGCTATTGAGGACAAAGAAAATCAATATAAAACAGCAGTAAAAATGATAGAAAAAGGTGCTAGCGTTAGAGATTTTGAAAGAGATGTAAGTTATAAAAAAAATACTAATAAAAAGGAACAAAAAAAATATGAAGCAATTTTTCAAGATATAGAAAACAGTTTTCAAGGATTTTTTGGAACAAAAGTGAAATTAGAACCAGGAAAAAGAAAAGGAAAAATTGTTATAGAATATGCTAATAATGAGGACTTAGAAAGAATATTAGAATTAATTAAATAAATTTGGAGGGAATGTAGTGGAAAATATATTTAATTTTATTAAAACAGATTATTTTTATATATCAGTTATTTTAATAATAATATTATTATTTATATTATATACTATTAATATAATAAAATTATCAAAAATAAAAAAAGAATATAAAAACTTTATGAAAAAAATCGGAAATGGAGATAATATTCAAGAAAGTTTAGAAAAATATATTGGCGAATTAGAATTAATAAAAGAAGAAAATAATAAATTAAAAAATTATTGTAAAAAATTAGATGATAAAATTGCAAAATGTACTCAAAAAATAGGATTAGTAAGATATAGTGCATTTAAAGACACAGGAAGTGATTTAAGTTTTACACTAGCATTATTAGATGAAGAAAATTCAGGAGTAGTATTAAATGGTATTTATTCAATGGAAATGTCGAATATTTTTTCAAAACCAGTAGAAAAGGGAACATCTACATATACCTTATCAGAAGAAGAAAAACAAGCAATTAATAAAGCAATAAATTCATAAATTTATTAATATAAAAAATAAATAATAAAATATTTGTTTATTTAATAATAGTAAAAATAAACATTTTAATATAAAGTAATTATTAAAAACAAATAGATTATATAATAATAAATAGCAAAATATAATAAAAATATTAATAAATATTATTTAATAATAAATTAATTAAAAAAATAATTAATAATAAATAATATATTAAATTAATATATCAGTAATAAGTAATTAAATAATAAAAATAAATACGTAAATAATATTAAAACAAGTATTATTGGGTATTTATTAATTATATAAATTATATTATAAAATTAATAACAAATATAACAATCTTTAAATTAATATAATTATAAATAGTTGATAAAGTAAGAATATTAAAGAATTATTAATAAATGTACAAAAATGAATAATAATAAATATTAATATATAATTAAGAGAGATAAATATGTAAAATATATATTTATTAATAGTATCAAAAAATAATTAAATATTTTATAAGATTAGGGAATATAAATAAAAAAATTAAAATATTATTTATAATAATTAGTTTGTTATTAAAAAAGTATAAAGCTAATAAAATATTTAATTAAATAAATAAAAATTACTAAAATATAGAATAAAGAGTGATAATAAAGAACTAAGTAGTAAAGAAAATAAAAATTAGAAAATGAATAATTATCATACGAAGATATTACATAACAAATAAATTTATTATAAAAATTATTAAATAAAATAGAAATTGATTAAAATAAATTGAATATAAAAAATCTTTTAATAAAAACATATTATTAATTTAATTTTATTAATACATTATTAAAAAGTTTTATTTTGTTTGTTAAACCTATAATTTAAAAATAATTAAATAAATTAAATTAATTTAATTTAATTTAATCAAGTTAATATGAATTTATAGAATATAAAGTAAATTTTATAATACAAAAATAAATAATAAAGAATTTAATAATAATAAATATAATTAAAATAATAAAATATTTTATACAAAAGATTCAGTAAAAAAATAGATTAGCAAAAGGGATGAAAGTCAATAGTTGGGGTGGAAAACTTTTAAAGTTTTCTGCCTCAGCTTT
>CANOGC010000019.1 GCA_947565445.1 uncultured Clostridium sp.
TCTATATCTTCTTAAAATTTTTTTCTATTTTTTCCCCAGATTATTTAACTCATATTTCTATAGTTCTATATAATTATATTCTATTGCTTCATTTTGTAAAATATCTTTTTCTCTATTTGTACATGTTAATATAATAATTTGCCTATTTTTATATTCTTCATGCAAAAATTCTAATATGTTTTTTAGCCTTTCTTCGTCATAATATGCAAATGTCTCATCTAAGATAATTGGTAACTTTTCATTTGATATACTAGAAGCTGCTCCTAACCTTAGTGATAAATATAACTGGTCTATTGTTCCAATACTTAAATATTCTACTGGTATATAATCTCCATTTTGAACTTCAACAATTAATCCATCTTTTTCATCTAGCTTAATATTCGTGTATTTCCCACTTGAAACCTTTTTCATTATTTCAGATAGATTGTTTGTAAAATGTGGTGTTACTTTTTTCTTCATTTGATTGTATGCATTTTCTAATTCCTGTTTTGCTAACTCTATTGCTTCGTTTTGAAAGTTTAGTTCTTTATATTCCTCTTCTAATTTTACATATTCTTCTTCTAAACTAGCTAAGTTTTCTAGTTTAGGCATTATACTTCCCCTATCTAGCCATATACTTTGTATTTTTAGTTTATCTTCTGCTATTTTGTTTTTTGCTACTTCTATTTCTATATTTGCTTGTTTTTTTGATAATAATTCATCTATTATTTTAATAGGTACTATTCCCATATATGTATTTCTTATTTTTTCTAGTTCTTTTTTATATTCTGCTTGTGATTTTCTTTCTAGCTCTTCTTGTTCTTTTTGTAAATCTTTTATTGTAGTTTGCATTACTTCTACTTTTGTTTTTATTTTTTCGTTATCCACATTTTTTGTTTCTTTGGTGGTATTAACTGCAAGTTTTTTCTTGTATTGTGTATAACTTGTATATATTATACTGATAATAGCTAGAACAATAGCTATTGCACTAATTATATCGTTTTTTATAATAGTTATAGATATTATGCTTAATATTACTAATATAGCTGATATTAATATATTTATTATATTACTTTTGCTCTCTTCTTTTGGTTCTTCTTTTTTGTTATAGCATATTTCGTCTATTTTTCTCTCATAGTCTTTTATTGTATTTTGACTTATTTTTATTTTTTCTTGTTGTAATGCATCATTCTCTTCTACTCGTTTTAGTTCTTGTAATACTTTTATATTTAATTCTTGTTGTCTTATTTCTTCTTCTAGATCTTTCTTATTTTCTTCTATTTCATATTTCTTATCTACAAATTTGCTTAATATTTCTTTTTCTTCTGTAATTTCAGATAATCTTTTACTAATTATATTAATTGGTCTATCTTGACTTCTTCCGCGTTCCTATTTCTTCTAATTGTCTTTTATTTAGTTTGTTTATAATTTTTGTATATGATACATTATCTTCTCCTGTTGTTACTATGTTTGATAGCTTTTGTACTAGTGAATTTTGTTCTTTTTCTTCTAGTTTTACTTCTTGTTGTAAAGAACAAATTGTTGATGTAAATAATTCTTCTTCTACTCCTGTTTGTTCTACAAAAAATCGATTTCCATTTGTTTTATCTATTGTATAGTTTTTAGATATTTCTTCTGTGTTTTCATTATATATTTTAGGAGATTTCTTTTTAAATTCACGAAATACTTCATAGCTTGTACTATCATCTAATGTATATTTTATTTTTCCTGAAAAGTCTTCCTCATTCCATGGAGTGTATTTTTGAAAGTCTGTATAGTTTTTTCCATTTTTGTTTTTTGATAAACCATAAAACATACCTAATATGAATTTTAATAAAGTAGATTTCCCACTTTCGTTTTTTCCATATATTATGTTTATGTGTTCTTTTAATTCAATTTCTTTATTTTTCAATTTTCCAAATTGATTAATTTTTAAACTTTGAATTTTCATTTTTTCTCCCTTTGTTATTAATTGCTATAATCATGTTGTAATATAAAATTAAAAACGAGTTCGACCTGTTAGCCAAAGGCGTCATATTTCTTTTTCTCAAAGTATAGTGTGTATCTTTCTTGTTAAAACCAATTATACTAAAACGCCGTGGAGAACGGAATTTTTAATTTTATATTACAACATGATTTTAAATTTATACTACATTGCTTCTAGTCCAATTTCTATAGCTTTTAGAATTTGTTCTTCATTTTGGCTATTTTTCTTTGCAAGTAAATTTTTCACAAATATCCCTCTTAAGCTTTCTTCTTTTGCAATTTTTTCTAAATCTAATTTTATAGTAGTATCATTCTTAATTTTTATAACATTTTTTATTGTTATGTATTTTGAAATTTCTAATAGCTCTATTTCAAAATTTCTCTTTCCTGTTAGAATCATCTTATAATAGCCATTTTCATCACAATTTTGTGAATTTATAAGCTCAATTAAATCTTCTTTTGATAAAATGTCATCTACAGGAAGATTTATTTCTATAAATTCCTTTTTATCTACTGGCACAAATGCTATTTCTAGTTTTTTATTCTCATCAATGCTTCCTACTATCATTCCATGCTTTCCTAATTCGTCGAACCCTAATGCTATACTAGAACCTGGATATACAATTTTTTGATTTTGGTACTCATTATAATATGGCTTATGTATATGTCCTAAAGCAATATAGTCAAATTCTAATTTTTTTAAGGTTTGTTCTTTTGTTGGATTATATTCTTGTAATTCGTCTCTTGCACCATCTATAGATGCATGTGTTAAGAAAATATTTATTTTGTTTTTATCCTCTATTTTAATATTTTGTATTTTTGTATTCTTCATATAGAAGTTATCGAATCCATATCCATAAATATCTACATCACTTTCTGAAATTTTTTCGATTTCAGAACTAAATATATATACATTTTTGTTCCAATTAAACTTTGAATAATATGAGTTTTTTAAGTATGGGTCGTGGTTTCCTGGTATAATATATATTTTTGTGTTTTCTATTTCTTTAAACTTATTATTAATAAATTCGATTGTACTTTGTTTTACATATTCATGTTCATATAAATCTCCACATATGAATAGATAATCTATATTATTTTGCTTTATATATTGTATTATTTTGCGAAATGCTTCTCTTTGGTCTAATCTTCTTTCATTTCCTAATTCATGTTTATTTAATGTTGTAAATGGTATATCAAAGTGCATATCTGCAATATGAACAAAATTCATTTTTTTCTCCTTTTTGTTTATTATTTGTTCCTTATTATATATAATTTTCAAAAAAAAGTCAATAGGTTTTAGAACATTTGTTTTTATATGTGCTAAAATAAGTACGTAAGAATTATACTTCTTACGCACTTATTTTACTATTTGTTTCATACAATCATAAACTAAATCTACCCACTCTAAATCTGGGCAAAACATTTTTTGTACACCTTTTAAGGTTTTTCCATTATAATAAACTCCACCAGGTGTTAAATATTTTTTGTGTAATAATTTTGCTGCTGCTTCTAAGCCAGCTTTTGTTGATGAATATCTAATTAAATTTCCATTTGACATCATACTAATATAATTGCATTTTACTCTATGGCTTTCTACAATGTTCCATCCTGATTCTGCTGCAATTAACCCACAAAAGAATATTTCATTTATTTGATATTTTTCACATAAATCATAAATTAAATCACTATTTTTATAGAAAAATTTCGTGGTGTCTCTTTTTACACTTTTTATTAATTTTTTAAAGTCTTCTTTAGAAATTCCACATCTTTTAGTTAAGTCCATTTTTTTAGATATTGTTATTTCTTCTATCTTTTTGTATGTTACTTTTTGCATTTCTGCTTGTTTTGCTTGCTCTTCTTGTTTTTTTCTATCTTCCATAGATCTTGTTGCTACTTCTACAAGCCTTTTATAACCATCTACATTGTTTACTATTATTTCGTGTTCTTCACTTATTTCTACTTGTTCTATTTCATTATTTTCAACTGTTCCATTTGAATATGCAAATAATTGTATGTTACTAATTATTAGCATTATTGTAAGAAGGCTTGAAATAATGTGTTTTGTCTTTAGCCTACTATTATTGCTTTTCACGATTTTTAAACATCCTTTCTGATACTATTTTTAGCATCATGTTGCATATTCTACCACAAACTTACTTACCTTGTCAAATTTTGTAAGAAAATTTTTAGTATGTCCTTTATTATAGCTTATTCTAGTAGGTTTTAATATATTACAATTTCACAAAAAATTTACATAAAACAAATCTTGAACTCTTCCTTAAATCCTTGACTTTTGCATACTTTTCGTGTATTATATACTAATAGAAAATATGTAAAAAGTTAGGAGATTTATATATATGTTATGTTGTGCATGTAAGAAAAATACAGCTATTATTTTTGTTAATAAACTAAATGAAAAAGGCGAAACTTCTTTAGAAGGTTTTTGCTATAATTGTGCTAAGGAAAAAGGAATTAATCCTTTAGAGGTTCTTGCAAAACAATCTACTGTTTTGGAAAGTGATAATGTTGATTTAGAAGATATGACATCTCAATTTGAAACAATTTTCAAGGATTTGGCTGAAAATTTATCTAATAGTGATATTAGCTTAGATTCAGCTTCTGCTACTGCGATTCCTTTTAATGCTTTATTTGGTATGGGTACAAGTCCTGTAGCCTCTAATGAGCCAAATAATGAAAATGTCTCTAATTCAAATAAAAAAGTTAAAGTAGATAAAAAAGTAAAACAA
The DNA here is from genome assembly GCA_947565445.1 of uncultured Clostridium sp. Taxonomy (GTDB): domain Bacteria; phylum Bacillota; class Clostridia; order TANB77; family CAG-508; genus RGIG8482. The sequence goes on from CANOGC010000019.1 coordinate 4,716, forward strand.
AAGAAGACTAAATTTCTAGATACTTTTGGTACCAACTTGACAAACAGAGCAAGAAATAATGAATTAGATTTAGTTATTGGAAGAGACCGTGAAATACAAAGAATTATTCAGATTTTAAATAGACGTTCTAAAAATAATCCTTGTTTAATTGGTGAACCTGGTGTTGGTAAAACAGCAATTGCACAAGGTCTTGCTATTAAAATTGCAAATGGAAATGTTCCTGCAAAATTATTAAATAAAGAAGTATACTTATTAGATATGACTGCTGTTCTTGCTGGTACGCAGTTTAGAGGTCAATTTGAAGGTAGAATGAAATCTTTAATTGATGAATGTAAAGCTTGTGGAAATATTATTTTAGTTATTGATGAAATTCATAACATTATGGGAGCAGGAGATGCTGAAAATTCTATGAATGCAGCAAATATTTTGAAACCTTCTCTTGCTAACGGCGAAATTCAATTGATTGGTACTACTACTTTAAGAGAATATCGTAAATATATTGAAAAGGATACTGCTTTAGAAAGAAGATTTCAACCTGTTATGGTAGAAGAACCAAGTGTAGATGATACTATTAAAATTCTAGATGGCATTAAAAAATATTACGAAGATTATCATAAAGTAAAAATTTCTACAGATGTTATAGAAAAAACTGTGCAGATGTCTGAAAAATATATTCATGATCGTTTTTTGCCAGATAAGGCAATTGATATTTTAGATGAAGCATGTTCTAGAATTAATTTGAATAATAAAGAATTGTACCAATTAGAGGTATTAAAAAATGAATTAAAACTAGTTCAAGAAGAAAAGGAAGAAGCTGCAACTGCTGATTCTACAGAAGATTACCAAAAAGCAGCTGACTTAAAAACAAAGGAATGTAAATTACAAGAAAAGATAGATGCATTAAGCAAAAAAGCAAAACCAAAGCAATTAACCATACAAGATATTGCTCTTGTTATTGAACATTGGACTAAAATTCCTGTTCAAAAAATTACAGAAGAAGAAACATTGAAACTTCTTTCATTAGAAGATAATCTTCATAAAAGAGTTATTGGGCAAAATGAGGCAGTATCTGCTATATCACGTGCAATTAGAAGAAACCGTGCAGGTTTAAAAACTACAAAAAGACCACCATCTTTTATATTTGTTGGACCTACTGGTGTTGGTAAAACAGAACTCGCAAAAAGTTTAAGTTATGAAATGTTTGGTAAAGATGATGCAATTATTAGAGTTGATATGTCTGAATATATGGAAAGCCACTCTACTTCTAAGCTTATTGGTTCACCTCCAGGGTATGTAGGGTATGATGATGCAGGTCAGATAACTGAAAAAGTAAAAAGACATCCATATTCTATTATTCTTTTTGATGAAATAGAAAAAGCTCATCCAGATGTATTTAATTTACTTCTTCAAGTACTAGATGATGGTAAATTAACTGATTCACAAGGAAATGTAGTAAGTTTTGAAAATACAATTATTATTATGACTTCTAATGCTGGTTCTAACTTAAACAATAATTCAATTGGATTTGGAAAGGAATCTACTATTGATAAGAGTAAAATTCAAGATAGTTTAAAACAGACTTTCCGTCCAGAGTTTTTGAACCGTATTGATGAAATTATTGTTTTTGATAGTTTAAATAAAGAACAATTATTAGAAATTGTGGATTTAATGCTAAAAAGCACAAAAGATGCTTTATCTAATAAAATGATTTCTTTTAATATAACAAAAGAGGCAAAAGAGTATTTATTAGAAAAAGGCACTGATTATAAATATGGTGCAAGACCTCTTCGTAGGGCAATACAGAGATATGTAGAAGATATTTTGTCTGAAATGATTCTACGTTCTGAATTATTAGATGGTAATTCTGTTATGGTTGGTATTTCAAACAATGAATTAACATTTGAAGTAAAATAAGGAATTAAATTTGACAGTTAAACAATACCAATGCCGTTGGACGTTTAACTGTCAAATTTGAGTTTATATCTTATTTATTTTCTTTTGTTAATAATTTTGTTTACTGTACTAAACAAAACATGATGTTTTTTAAATTTTGTTTAGTACAGTTTTATATAAGACTATTCTACATCTTCATTTTTCGTATTTTGTCTTTTTCTTGTTTACTTACTCTATACGATTCTATTATTTTTTGTAATGCTTTATTATATGTAAATGTATCTAAATTATTTTTTTCTAATAGTTTTATTGTTTCTTTTGGAAATTTTATATAACAAATTGAAATTGCCCATGCAACTGCCATTTTTACGTAATACCCATCATGATGTATGTTATTTAATATTTCTAATACATCTTTAATGTATTCTTCTGTTATATAAAAATCTAATAACATAACTACTGCAAAACGGATTTCAAATTCTTTATTAGAATCTAAATATGGTTTTAAAAGTTCCCATATTTCTTTCATATTCTTTTTAGTAAATTTAAAGCCTGAGCAAACTACATCACACACTGCCCAATTATCAATTTTAGGAATAAATTCTTTTACATACTTTATTCTTTCATCAAATTCCATTTTTGCTAAGCCAATTACCATGCCCTGTAACATCACTTCTTCATAATAGTCGTCTTTAGCATTTTTTAAATACTCTCTCCAATCCTCTTTTGCAATTTCACATGCTAAATTACGAAGTATTGGAACTCTAATTCCTATTATGTTGTTTGTTCCAGGGCATAGTGAACTATGAAATTTTTTATATTTTTCATCTGCTAGTGAAAATAATTTTTCTCTTAATTCTTCCATTTCTTACTCTTTCTATTTAAAATTTTAAACTGGTTGGAAGAGAATGAAATTTCTCAACCCTTCTATTCTAAAATTGGATCAATCTCTTCTTCAATCATTTGGCTTAATAAATTACAGCTATAATCAAATTTTTCTTGTACTTTAGGCTCTAAATTTAGTTTTACCATTTCTTTTATTCCATTACGATTTATAATTGCTGGAACACCTATGAACATTCCTGAATGCCCATATTCTCCATTTTGATACATAGATACTGGCATAATCGCATTTTCATCGCCTAAAATTGCTTTTATTAATCTTGTTAATGCAATTCCTATTCCATAATAAGTAGCTTTTTTCTTATTAATAATTTCATAAGCTGCTTGTTGTACATCTTCATAAATTTTATCTAAATCTTTTAAGTCTTTTCCTTGTTCTTTCATAACATCTATTAATTTTTTGCATCCAACATATGCATGTTCCCATGGTACAAATGAGGAATCTCCATGTTCTCCCATAATATATGCATGTACATTTTTACTTGCTACTTGTAAATATTCTCCAATTAAGAAACGAAGCCTTGCTGTGTCTAAAACTGTTCCTGAACCAATAATTTTTTCTTTTGGAAATCCTGATACCTTATATACAACATATGTCATTAAATCTACTGGATTACTTGCAATTACAAATGTTCCATTAAATCCACTATCTACTACTTGTTTAGTAATGTCTTTCATTATCTTAGCATTTGCTTTTGCGAGTTCTAACCTTGTTTGTCCTGGTTTTTGGTTTAACCCAGCTGTAATAACAACAATATTTGCATCTCTACAATCTGAATAATCACCTGCTCTAATATCCATCTTACTTGGTGCAAAAGGCATACCATGTGATAAATCCATTGCTTCCCCTTCTGCTTTTTCTTTTACAACATCAATTAAAACAAGTTCGTTTACTCCTCCTTGGTTTAGCAAAGAATATGCCATGCTCATTCCTACAAACCCTGTTCCTACTAATACAATTTTTCTTCTTTCTACCATAATTATCTCCCTTTCTTTAGTTATATAATTAGTATTATACCACATTTTTATTAAACTAAAACATTTATAATCTAACTTCCAGCATAATTATCTTATCGTAAATTTATGCCATTGGCATGAATTTCCTAGAATACAAAAAATCTCCCAGTACAACTGAGAGATTTTTTAGAATACTAATTAATTCATTTTTCTTGATTTTATACCAAATATAATTCCTGCTACTAATATTACTGCTATTCCTCCAATTACGAATTCTGTATTTGTTCCTGTTTTTGGCATTTTATCTGTTGATATTGTATTATCTTTATTATTATTTGTGTTTGTATTAGTATTAGTATTTGGGTTTTGAGGTTGATTTGGTTTTGTATCTGGATTTGGTGTTGGTTCTGGTTCTGGGTCTGTTGGGTCTACTGGTATTATTGGTGTTGTTATTTTAATGCTTTTAGTAGCTGTAGCAACTTGTGTTGGTGTTGTTGCATCTGATGCTTTTATATCTTTTAGTGTAATTGTAGTTGTATCTTTGCTGTTTTCATTTGCTTTAAATGTTAATTTAAGTATTACTTCATCACTCTTTGCTAATCCATTTTTATCTATTACAAGTTTTCCTGTTGCTTCATTATATGATAAATCTTTAATTGGATTACTCCATTCGTTTTGTCCTTGCATTTTTACTAATGTTAGACTAGTTTTATCATATTCTAAAACTGCTTCTAATGCTATAAATCCTCTTTCTGATTCGATGTTAGAAATTTTAACATCTACATTGATTTCTTCATTTTTGCTATATTCTGTTTTCGCTGTTACAAGGCTTATATTACAACTAGATGCTGCATATACTGCTCCTGCAAAACACATGATTGTTAATATCATTATTAGACTTAATTTAACTATTTTTTTCATTATTAATTTCTCCTTTTTATAAATAATACATTTTTATTATAGCATGATATTGACATGAAATCAATATTTATTTGTTTCTTTGTGCCTTTTTAATTAATAATACTACTATAAACTAAAACTTAATCCAAGTAATACTAATTTTAGTATTGCCATATCTGTTATGTCAATCTCATTGTCTTTATTCATGTCTGCTACTTCAAATCTGTCTTCTGGTAATTCTTCTATTTCTACAATGTGTAATTTCATTAATGCTACATCATTAATTGTTACTTCTCCATCACCATCAATATCTCCTAGTATAGTTGGCTTATCTGGATCATCTGGGTCTACTACTGGTGGTACGTCTGGTTTATTTGGATCATCTGGATCTACTGGTGGTACATCTGGATCTTCTTCAATCCAGTTAACACTAGCTATAGCTGAACCTGCATTTCCTGCTGCATCCACAAATTCGAATGTATATGTTCCGTTTCCAGTAAATGTATGTGTATTTCCACCTACTACTGTTACATTTTCTTTATCAAATGTTATTGTTGCTATTACATTTCCTGTTGTTGGTTCTTCTGTGCTATATGTGATTGTCGCTACTGGTGCTACTTTATCTATGTTATTTACTGTTGCTATTGCTGTTCCTGTATTTCCTGCTCTATCTATAAACTCGAATGTAAATGAACTATTTTCTGTAAATGTATACGCATTGCTTCCATTATTGTTTGTTATTGTTACTTGTTCACTTGGATTTAATGTTGCTATTACATCTCCATTTGTTAAAGATTCTGTGCTGTAACTAATTGTTGCTGTTGGTGCTGTTTTGTCTATCCATGTTACTTTTGCTGTTGTCATAGATGTATTACCTGATGCATCTACATATTCAAATACATATTCACCATTTTCGGTAAATGTATGTGTATTTCCGCCTTCTACTTCAACATTTTCTTTATCAAAATTTATTGTTGCTACTACATCCTCTTTTGTCCAATTTGTTGTACTATAGTTAATTGTTGCTATTGGTAGGTTTTTATCTATGTTATTTACTATTGCTACCGCCGTTCCTTTATTTCCTGCTAAGTCTTCAAATTCGAATGTATATGTTCCGTTCCCAGTAAATGTACGAGTATTACTTCCTTTATTGTTTGTTATCGTTATTTCTTCACTAGGATTTACTAAAGTTGCTATTACATTTCCATTTGTTAAAGCTTCAGTGCTGTAATTAATTTCTGCTGTTGGTGCTACTCTATCTATCCAATTTACTACTGCATTTAAACTTCCACTATTTCCAGCTTCATCTGCATATTCAAATGTAAATGTTCCATTATCTGTAAATAAATGTCTTCTATCTCCTCCATTATTTAGTATTCTAACATTTTCTTTATCAAATGTTATTGCTGCAAATACATTATCGTTTGTTGGTTGCATTGTATTATATACCATTGTTGGTTGTGGCACTTGTTTATCAATCCATGTTACTTCTGCTTTTGCAACACCTGTACTTCCTGTAGAAGTTGTATATTTAAATACATATTCACTATTCTCAGTAAATGTATGTGTATTTCCTCCTTCTACTGTTACACCTGCGGCATCAAAAGTTATTGTTGCTATTACATCTCTATTTGTTAGATTTTCTGTACTATATGTTATTGTTGCTACTGGTAATGTTTTATCTATCCAATTTACTGTTGCTACTGCTGTTCCTGTATTTCCTGCTGCATCTTCAAATTCAAATGTAAATGAACCATTTTCAGTAAATGTATGTGTATTTCCTCCTACTACTGTTACGTTTTCTTTGTCAAAGCTTATTGTTGCTACTACATCTCCATTTGTTGCTTCCATAATGTTGTATGAAATTGTTGGAACTGGTGCTGTTTTATCTATCCAATCTACTGTTGCTGTAGCAGTTCCTGTATTTCCTAAATCATTTACAAATTCAAATGTAAATGTTCCGTTTTCAGTAAATGTATACGTGTTATTTCCATCATTGTTTGTTATTGTTATGTTGTCATCTGAACTTAAAGTTGCTATTACATCCTGATTTGTTAGTTCAGTATAATTATATGTTATGTCTGCTGATGGAATATCTTTGTTTATCCAATCTACTCTTGCTGTTGCCACTCCTGCATTTCCATATGGTCCTCTAAATTCAAATGTGAATTCTCCATTTTCAGTAAATGTATATGTGTTACTTCCACCATTGTTTGTAACAATGGTACCTGGTCTATCAAATGTTACTGTTACTGTTACATCTTGATTAGTTTCTTCTGTTATATCATACTCAAAAGTCGCATTTGGTAATGTTTTACATATCCAGTCTACTTCTGCTATTGCTGTTCCTTCATTTCCATATGGTCCTCTAAATTCAAATGTAAATTCTCCATTTTCAGTAAATGTGTACTTGTTACTTCCATTATTATTTAGTATTTCTACCTCATCATTAACTTCTCCATTTACCTTGAATTTTACTGTTACTGTTACATCCCTATTTGTTGGATCTGATATATCATATTCAAATATTGCTTCTGGTAATGTTTTACAAATCCAATCTACTTCTGCTGTTGCTTTTCCTTTATTTCCTTCACCATCTTCAAATTCAAATGTAAATGTTCCATTTTCGGTAAATGTATATGTTGTACTTCCATTATTATTTAATACTGTTATTTCAGTACTTGGGTTTACTAATGTTACTACTACATCTTGATTTGTTTTATTAGTTGTACTGTATTGTATGTCTACTGTTGGTATTACTACTTGTTTTTTTGTTATATCTTCATAGAAGTTAAACATTCTAGCTCCAACATGTCTTTTAGCACTTGTATAAGATGTTTCTTCTCCAATAATTTTTACATATCTAACTTTAACTGATTCATCAAAATCTATTGTTTTTGTATTTTGGTTATTTGCCCAATTTGTTATTTGTGCAATTTCTGTAAAATTCTCTCCATCCATACTACCTAAAATTTTTCCACTAAGTATTTTTCCATTTTCGGCATGTGGTACATAATCCATTGCACTTAAATGAATAGCTGAATCAAATTTTATTACAATATATTTTCCAGTATCTGTACCTGCTGATGAATTTAACCATCTTGTATTATAGTTTCCATCTATTGCATTTACCGCTGCTCCATTTTGTGGTTTATCTTCTGCTGAAACACTTGCTAATGATAATTTTGATATTGGTACATATTTTCTTGTATCTTCTTGGTTATCTTCTGTAAAGTTATATTCAATAATATCACTTGCTATAAAGAAACCTTTTGCTCTTTCTCTTACTAAAAGTTTGTTATCTCCTTGTACTACTGGTTCTTCTTCTACATAAGATTTCCAATTATCTTCACCTTCAATTTTCCATTCAAGATTATCTATATTAGTCATTCCTATTAATCTGTTTTCTAAATCGTTTAAATATGGTGTAATAGTTGGTGTAGCTAATTTTTGAATGTTTATAGTATATTCTTGTTCATTATTTTCAAAACGAATCTTTATTTTATCATCAATATTAATTGTATTTATTTCTTCTTCTGATAGTAAGCATTCTGCTCCATTAACAGATTTCCATGTTTCTCCTGAATTTAAGCTATATTCCCAATTTAGAGTTTTATATTCATCTTCTAAAACTATTTTTTTAGCATTTTCTCCATCAAATGAGAAGCTTGCTACTCTTTTTACTTCTGTATTTTCATATAAGTTTACCATTGCAAGTGAAGCAAATATTCCATAACCTTCTGCTTCTATTTTTACATATTGTCCATATATACTTTCATTAAATAAAATTTCTTTAAGTTCTTCATCTTGCTCACAGTTTTCTTTTCTTCCTGCTTCTATCCAATCCACACCATTTTCACTTACATATACAATAGCATTTCTTATTAAAGAAGGGTCATCTTGTCTATATTTTTTCTGAATAAACTCTAATGCTGATACATATTTTGGGTTATCAAGTTTTATAGTAATAAATGCTCTAGAACCTTCTATTGAATACCTAAAATCTGTATGCCATTGTGTATTTATATTTCCATCAATTGCGTTTTCTGCATAAAATGGTCTAGCACTATCTATTGATTGAGATGAATACGCATGTACTGATAAATGTTTTATTGGTATATATTTTTTATTGTTTGATTGATTATCCTCTGTAAATTGATATTGAGCTACATCACTTGCTAAATATTCTTCTGCTGCTTTTTTTCTAACATAAAGTATTCTATTACCTGTTACAATTGGTTCTTCTTCTGAATATGATTTCCAATTACCCCCATCAATTTTCCATTCAAATTCACTAGCATTTCTTATTCCAATTAATCTATTTTCTAAATCATTTGCATATGGTGTTTCATTATATACTTTTTTATCTAAGTCAATATAGTATTCTATACTATTTCCTTCAAATTTAATTTTAATATCATTTTCTTCTGTTAATGCATCTAATTCTTCTTGAGTTAATTGATAGGTTTCTTCTGTCCCTGTTTTGTTTACCCAAGTATTTCCACCATCAATGCTATATTGCCAATTTTTAGCTTTATATTCATTTCTTATTTTAATTAGTCCTGCCTCTTCTCCATCTAATCTAAAGTCAGCAACACATACCTTGGTTTTATCTTCATAGTAGTTAAACATTTTTGCAGCTATGAAATTTCTTCCATCTCCATAGTTTGCTGTTGCTTGGAATTTTACAAATTTAGCTTCTTTTGATTTTGGTAATTCGATAGCTTTAGTATTACCATTATTTCCCCATCCACTAAATGATGCAACCTCTGTCCATTCTGTTCCATCCATACTTATATACACTTTACCAGCACTTACACATCCATTTCCAGCTCCTGCTGGAACATATTCAACTGCTGATATAAATGTTGGTTTATCTAACTCTATTGTTATAAATCTTTGTCTATCATTTCCATTCCAATCTGAATGCCATCTAGTATTTATATTTCCATCTAATGCATTCGCAACATTTCCATAATGACCACCTCCTGTGGCTTCACTTGAAAATGAATGTAAACTTATTCTTGATAGAGGAATATATTTTCTTGTATCCGGTTGATTGTCTTCTGTAAAAGGATATTTTCTAGAAGCACTTGGTAAAGTTGTTCCTGTTGCTCCTACTCTTATTTCTACAGTTTTATCCCCTGTTAAATCTGGTGTTCCATTAGCATATGAAGTCCATGTATCATTATCATTTAAGCGCCATTGCATTATATTTGTCGCACCTATCATTCTATTTTCTAAGTCATTATTATATAATGTTGGTAAATTTGATGTTGTTATATCTATTTTATATAAGTTGTTTTCATCATAATTTACTCCAACAATATGAACATAGATGTCATTTTCTGCTGTAATACTTGCTATTTGTTCTGGTGTTAATTGTCGTTTATGTTCTTCTTCTGCTGCAAATTCAACTTTTTTCCAAGTTTGTTTTCCATCTAAACTATAATCCCAACGAACACCACTTCCATCAAAACGGCTTGCTAATACAATTTTTCCTGCATCTTCACCATCAAATGAAAATGTTGCAATTGTTTTGTCTAATTTTCCTAATAAATAATTTGCTTCTAATCTTGTAAGTGATGGTTGATATACATAGTATTTATCTGCTGTATTATTTGGTGTATTACTTCCTTCAGTTAAAATTCTTGTTTGTAAAAGTGTAAATTTATATGAATTTTCTATACTTGTTAATTTTGGTTTTATTAAATTAGTTAATTGTTGCATTGGTAATGGGAAATATTTTAAATTTTCTGCTAATTCTTCTGCTAAATCATAGTAGTCATTTTCTGTTTTATTTGTATTTGAATTATACACACTAATTAACCCAAGCCATGCGTCAACATTTATAGGTTGTATTGCTAATGCTTTTCCATATAGTTCTTCTTGTTTTGTTAAATCTCCTGCATATACTTTTGCAAGCATAACTTGTTCTTCGCATTTTACCAAATTTTCATAATCGTTTAATGCTTCTTGTGCTAATTGCACATATACTACTTGATATGAACCTCTAGCATAAGATGAATTAGCATTTCCCCATCCTAATAACATTCTTTCGCCTTTTTCTGATAATGTCCATCCACTTACATCATTATCTAGATTCCAGTATCCATTGCCATTTGCATCTTGCCAATAATAAATCATAGCAGCATGCCCTGGCTGACCAATAACTACACAAGGTATTCCATGTGATGTACGAACACTTGAACCTACTTTTGAAATACCTCCACACACTGCTCCTGTTGCAACTATTGGATTTCTTAGTAACATCCATATTTTCTTTAATCCTGTTCTATAAGTTACATTGTACTTAGAAAATAGTCCTTTAAAATGAGCATCCCATTCTTCTTTTCTATCCGGATCATAAAATTCAGGTTGATTAAGGTTTTCCCATCTGTAATCCATATAAGGGTGTGGTGATATATATCTTCCATAATTATTTTGATTTTGATCTACAAATGATTGTGTATATTCATTTAGCCATAAAGTTTCTTCGTCATCTGAAAGGTTATTAAAAATATAGCGCATTTCTTCTACACAATAGTTTTCAAACCATTGTGTAACATCTAATTTTGGTGTTCCATCTTGGTTTAACTGTGGTGTTCCATCTGCATTTCTTAGAACTACAAAATTTCCATTTTTATGCATATCTTTATATATTTGATAACGTATAAGTGCATCTGATTTGTTTTCTCCACCTGATTGTAACCATAGTCCAATATTTTGAGAATGTGTTAATGATATTGCAATTGCCATTCTTGTATATAAATCTCCTAATACTGTACCATATTTTGTTGTTTGCTTTATGTTAAAATCTTCTTTATAAGCGTTATGTAGTCTTGCAAGCTGCATTAATGTGTTATAATATCCGCCTTCTGGCTGTCCACCTAATATAAAATATTCTAAAACTTTCACATCTCCTATAAGCCATTCATATGTTTCTTTATTTACATCACTTGTAGTATAAAATCTTCTTAGAGCATATGATCCAACTCTACTTATAAGTTCTCTTTTTAAAAGTGTTAATTTATATTCTGGATTTTTTTCTAAATCTGCGTTTGCAAATTTAGTTTTTATTTCTTGGTCTAGTACGTCTATTGAAGGTATTAATTCTTCTCCTGGTTCATTATAGCCTTCTTTAATTAGTTTTGCATCAGCATAAACAGAGTGGTCACTTCCGTTACCACCATTTGAATCTGCTTCTAATTTTAAGAATTTTTCAGTTCTAATATCTATTTCAACATGTGTTGCATTGTCTCCAGGTTTGCATACTGCTGATTCTGCATTATGTTTTATATTCCAGTTTGTTCCATCTGCTGATGTGTAAATTCTAAAAATTACACCATTACTAGAACTTGATGTTGTTTGATTTAAGCCAACATATGCTGTAAAATAGTCGTAATTATATGCACGTAAATCATATATTATAGTTGATGATGCATGAGCCCATAGCCCTCTGTCAAAAGAATAGTATGCACCTTCTACTTTTACAGATATTTTTCCGCCTCCATTTATTTCATCCTTACGAAAAACATCCCAGCCAACTATTACAGGAGATGTCGGATTTATGTCTTCGTCTGATAAGTATTTATATCCTTCTTCTGTTGTAGCAAAAGATAGATTTGGTAATAAAAATGCTATTAATAATATAGCAAAACAAAAGCTTAGTTTAAACAAAAAACTAGTTTTACATTTGTTATTTGTTTTCATTTTAGAACCTTCCTTATATTTTATTTAGGTTTTTAATTTGGTTTTACCTATAAACCTCTTAACACTATAATATGCACTTCTTTATTATACCATATTTTCGGCATTATGTAAATATGTTTTACAGTTTATTTTTATACATAATATATATCATTTGATTGTTACAAAACAGTAACAAAATGAAATCATTTTTATTACTTTATTATTATAATATTATTACAATTTTTAAGTTAAAGAAAAGTGGCTTCGCCACGCGGACGAGCAATGCTCGCCCCTACGTTTTGACTTAAAATAGAGTACTTTCCTAGAATATAAAAACAAAAGTAAGTTTCATTCAAATACTATTAGTGAAACTTACTTTTTATTCAATAAATTATTTTACATATTCATTTAGTGGTTTTTGTTTGAAGTTTAGTTCTCCTATTTGTTCTGTTGGAACATATCCTGGTTTTGCATTTATTACATCTGGTATACGGTTTACTATTGTAGCACAAGTTAGTTCTACTGTTTGTGGTCTTGCAACTGTTATTGTTGTACTTGGCTCCCCTTCTATTGTCCATTCATTTTTATCGTAATCGTCTTTAGAATATACTTTTCCTATACATTCTGTTTCTAATGTAATGCCTTCTTTTGTTTTTGTAGTTACAACTGCACTCATGCCTGTTACATCTCCTGCTTTTACTGTCATATTTAGTGTTGTCGAAAATATATCCTCAGTATGTGTTTGTGGTATACATTTTTGTGTTTGTGATTCTATTGTTAAACCTAATTTTTCACAAAGCCATCCATTTACATTCCACATATATGATGGTATAAATTCCTCACTTTGGATTAGCTTGTTTCTTTCTTCTTCTGAAATATTATCAGCAGATGCTACTTGTTTTTCAAATTCTTCTAATGTTAAACCTGCTCCATGTGCTTCTGCAAGTGCAATTCCATAGTCTTCTACATTATAGCTTGAGCTTCCTTTTATTTTTGTGATGTTTTGAGTTGAACCTGCAACTGAACTTACTAATTGCCCCCAATAAATATCTTGGTATCCACTTCCTGTAATTGTACAATTATTTTTCTTTGCTAATTCATCAATTTCTTTTGTTGCTACTGGATTTGAATTTTCTGGAAAAAATGCTTCTTCACAAGTAGTAATTGCATTAATTCCTAATTTTGCACATAATAGTAATGCTTCTTGCACTTCACTAAATAAACTTCTTGTTTCTACTACACAAATATCTGGTTTTACTTGTTTTAACATTTCTTCTGCATTTTCTAATGCAGTTACTTTAACTCCTTTTTCTTCTCCTCCCATAATTTCTCCAATATCTTTTCCAATAACATCTGGATTTAAATCCACTGCTCCAACTACTTCTCCACCTTTTTCATAAACATATCTCATTGTATATACCGCCATTTTTCCAGTTCCATATTGAACAACTTTTACTTTTCTATCCATGTTATTCCTCCTTCTTTTTATTTGATTATGCACTAAAAATACTTAATTTATACAACCTTTCTTGCAATTTAAAAGAATAGGTATATATATCCTATTCTTCTTTTCTATGTTCAATTTTTGTAATCATTTTTAAAGCCTTGGGTCTTTCTACAGTAATTACATGTCCGGCATCCTTCACATTTTAACTTAAAGTCTACTCCCACTCTTGTAATTTCCCATAACTTAGACCCACATGGATGAACTTTTTTTGTTCGTACAATATCTCCTATTTGGTATTCCATAGCTATCACCTACTTATATTGCCTTTTTTAGACGTTCTATAACAGACTTTTCTCCTAATACTTTCATAATTTCATACATATCTGGAGTATTTGCTCTTCCTGTTAAACATATACGAATCACTGTGCTAATATCTCCTACATGTCCTTTATATGTATCTGGATTTTGTTTGTACTCTTTTGTCTCTCTTGCATATCCACATTGTTCAGATAAATCTTTTATTTTGTTAAACCATGTTTCTTTATCATCTTCTATGTTAAAGTATTTTTCTATGTATGTTGTTATTATTTTATTAATTTCTTGTTTGTCATTTATTTTTTGGAATTCATATTGTTGTGGCTTATTTAAAAACTCTTCATCATACATATAAATTATATTTTCTTTTAAATCTGACCATTTTGCAATATCTTTTCTAGGTTTTGCATTCCCTCTTTCAATTCCTAAAACTTGTAATGTATAGTCTTTATCTTTTTCTAATAATGTTTTTAGGTCTTTATCATATTTATCTGCCCATGCAATTCCTTCATTATATACTTTTTCTGCACTATATTTTGAAATAACTCTTTTAGAAATATCTAAAAGTTTAATCATATCAAATAATGCTCCACTAACACTCATTTTGTTTAGTTGTAATTCAAATTCTTCCATAGGTGTATCTGGATTTTGTTTTCTCCAGTTTTCAAATGTAGAATTTGCAATATTTAATAAGTATTCTTTTACTGCATCTGCTGGAATTCCTACTTCAGCATAATAACTTACTGCTGCTTCTGGATCTTTCCTTTTACTTAGTTTTCTTTTTCCACCATTTTCTTCTTTCATAATTGGCGAAATATGAGCATATTTTGGTGATTTAAATCCTAATTCATGGAATAATTGTAAATGTAGTGGTACAGAAGATAGCCATTCATCACTACGTATTACATGTGTTGTTCCCATTAGATGGTCATCTATTGCATGTGCGAAGTGATAAGTTGGAAGCCCATCTGCTTTTATTATAACAATATCTTGGTCGTTTTCTGGGAAGTCTATATTTCCTTTTATAACATCATGATGTTTTATCTTTCTATCTTCTCTTCCTTGTGATTTAAAACGAACAATATAACTCTCTCCATTTTTTATTCTAGTAATTGCTTCTTGTACTGTTACATTTCTACATTTAGCCCATACTCCATAATATCCTGGTCTAATTTTTGCAGATTCTTGTTTATTTCTAATTTTCTCTACCTCATCCCCAGTACAAAAACATGGATATGCTTTTCCCATACTTACCATGTATTTTGCATATGCTCTATATATTTCTTTTCTTAGTGATTGCTTATATGGTCCATATGCACCAATTTCATTTTCTTCATCTATCATTCCTTCATCTGGTGACATATCAAAATCTTTTAATGAATTTACAATTCCAGATACACCATTTTCTACTTCTCTTTTTTGGTCTGTATCTTCTACTCTTAAAAAGAAAACACCATTTGTTTGGTTTGCCATTTTTCTTGCAATTAAGGCTTGATATAGCCCTCCTATATGCACGAATCCTGTTGGACTTGGTGCAAATCTACTTACAATTGCTCCTTCAGGCAAATTTCTCACAGGATATTTTTCTTCATAATAAGAAATGTCCTTTACATCTGGAAATATTACATTTGCTAAATCTTTATAATCCATTTTTGTTCCCTCTTTCTCTTTTCTAACTTGCCTTATTATATCAAATTTAAGTTTATATTACAAGGTTTTTAGTATGATTTTAGGGCTAGTGTAAACTAGCCCCATTGCAGAGTAAATAACTTACTCGTTTTTTTTGAAGTAATTAATTTCCATAAATTTTCTCGTATAACTTATGCCTCTTTTCTTCGTTGCTTATACAGTATTCTTGATCATTTACTGTATAATACATTTCGGTTGTGCATAAGTCTTCATCATACATTGGAATAGCTTTTTGAACTTTCCCAAGCTGAATACGCTCACCTTTATCTGTTTGATACTCTAAAATATCTCCTCTCGATAAAGTTGTTCTTGCCGTTTCTCCCATCCGCTCTGTATGCGGACCAAAACAATCCCAATGTGTAACTTGATACAATATCATTTTTAATTCTTCCTTTCTACTAAAACGTTTTTTGTTACCTTTTTATTATAGCACATTATTCTTGGTATTTCAACGTTTCTGCTATAATTCCATTATAATAGGCAGAATCATTGGGTTACGCTTTGTTTTTTGGTAAATATAGTCTCTTAAGTTATCTTTTAAATTTGATTTTATTACAGACCATTCTTTTATGTGTTTTTCTTCACATTTTTCTATTTCATCTCTAATAACATTTTTTACTTCATCCATTAGGTTTTCAGATTCTCTTACATATACAAATCCTCTTGAAATAACATCTGGCCCTGCTACTACTTTTCCTTCTTGTGAATCCATTGTTAATACAATTACAATTAATCCGTCTTGTGATAAGTGTTGCCTATCTCTTAATACAATGTTTCCTACATCTCCTACACCTAAACCATCTACTAAAATTTTTCCAGATGGTACTGTTCCTGTTAATTTTGCTTCTTTTTCATTAATTTCTAATATTCTTCCATTTGTTAAAATAAATGAATTTTCAGCTTCTATTCCCATTTTCTTTGCTGTTTCTATATGTGCTATTAATTGCCTATATTCTCCATGTACTGGAATGAAATATTTAGGTCTTGTTAAAGCAAGCATTAGTTTTTGCTCTTCTTGGCATGCATGTCCTGATACGTGTACATCCTCTAATGCACTATATACTACTTCTGCTCCTATTTGCATTAAGTCATCTATTACTTTCGAAACAAATTTCTCATTTCCTGGTATTGGACTTGCTGATATTATAACTAAATCATTTGGTGTAATAGTTACTTTTTTGTGTTCACCTGATGCCATTCTTGTTAGAGCTGACATTGTTTCACCTTGTGAACCTGTTGTTATAATTACTAATTGGTCATCAGTATAATTATTTATCATGTCTATATCTATAAAAACATTATTTGGTACTTGGATATATCCTAATTCAATAGCAGTTGTTATCATGTTTATCATGCTTCTACCACATACTGCAATTTTTCTTCCATATTTTACTGAAGAATTTACAATTTGTTGTACACGGTGTACATTAGATGCAAATGTTGCAACTACTATACGTTTTGTACAATTTAAGAATAGCTTTTCAAACACATCTCCAACTGTGCTTTCAGACATTGTATATCCTTTTCTTTCTGCATTTGTGCTATCAGACATAAGTGCAAGTACACCTTTGTTTCCAAGTTCCGCAAGCCTTCCAAAATCCATTCTCTCATCATCTATTGGTGTATAGTCTATTTTAAAATCTCCTGTGTGTACTACAGTTCCAACTGGTGTGTGAATTGCAAGTGCTACTGCATCTGGTATACTATGGCAACTTCTAATAAATTCTACTTTTATTTTTCCAAAATTGATTGTTTCTCCTTGGTTTATTGTGTTTAGTTTTGTACTTCTTAATAAACCATGTTCTTCTAGTTTTCCTTTTATTAAACCAACTGTTAATCTTGTTGCATATATTGGTATATTAATTTGTTTTAATAAATATGGAATAGATCCAATATGGTCTTCATGTCCATGTGTAATTACTAATCCTTTTATCTTTTCTTTGTTTCTCTCTAGATAAGTAACATCTGGAATCACTAAATCTACACCTAACATATCATCTTCTGGAAAAGCAAGTCCACAGTCTACTACTATCATTTCATTTTCATATTCAAAAACAGTAATGTTTTTTCCAATTTCTAATAGTCCACCTAATGGAATAATTTTTAATGGACTTTTTTTGAATCTAAAATCTTTTTCCTCTGTATTTTTTCTTTCTTTTGACATTGGAAGATTCGAATTTGTTTTTATAGGTAATTTTTTTCCCCCTCTATGTGTTGTCGTTCTTTTTTCCTCTGTTTTTGTTTTGTCTTCTACTTTTCTCCTTGTAGTATTTTTTCTGTCATAATTTCTTTTTTCTTTACTAGTAGTTGTTTGTTTATTATTAAACTCTCTACTTGTTTTTTCTTCTTTGCTTTTTTCTATCATTTTAATCTCCTTTTTCTTTTTTCAATTTACATTTTCATACGAAAAAGCATCACCAAATAAAAGTAGCTTCATTATGCAAATGAACGATGCTCGCTCCCTACAATTTAACTTAAAAAATGTAGAAAAGAAAATCAGTTTTTATAAACTGACTGATTCTAAGAATTTTTATTTTTATATTGTCAATAATAAAACGATATTATATTTTTACCCGAACATATAATACCTACTTTTTATTAACTTTTTCTCTTTTCCCCGAATCTTTAATAATTATACTTTTAATATGTTATATTTGCTTACTTTTCATACATAAAATTTAAATCTCTTCTTTACCAATCATTGGCAATAACTGTTATTTATTATACTACAAACAAAAAAAGAAGTCAACAACTTCTTTTTTGTCACAAAGTAAATTGTATCTTTTTCATTGAATTTTCTTAAATTTGCTTGTATAATGGTTTTACAAGGAGTGTAGTGTTATGCAAAAAATACTTAGTCTTTTAAGAAAAGCTATCGAAGATTATAATATGATTGATGAAAATGATAAGATTGCTGTAGGCTTATCTGGTGGTAAAGATTCTATTACTTTACTTATGGGGCTTAAGGCATTACAGAGGTTTTACCCTAAAAAATTTGATTTAGTTGCTATTAGTATTGATCCTCGGTTTTGAATTTTTTAATCGTTTTTTATTAGAAGATATCTGTAAAAGCATAGATGTTCCTTTGTTTTGTGAGGAAAGCCATATTAAAGAAATTGTTTTTGATATTAGGAAAGAAAAAAATCCTTGTTCTTTATGTGCAAACCTTCGTCGTGGTATTTTAAATACTACTGCTATTAGAGAGGATTGTAATAAAATTGCTTTAGGGCATAATGAAGATGATGTTTTAGAAACTTTTTTATTAAATTTATTTTATACTGGAAGTATTTCTACTTTTGCACCAGTAAGCTATATGGACCGTTCTAAAATGACTCTTATTAGACCTTTAATTTATATGCCAGAAAAAGAGGCAAGGCGTTTTATTAAAAAGAGCAATATTACAGTTATGCCAAAAACTTGCCCTATGGATGGTGTTTCTAAAAGGGAAGATATGAAAAAAATGATAAAAGATTTACAAATAGATATTCCACATATTCGTGCTAATTTGTTTGGTGCAATTGAAAGAAGCAATATAAAGGGATGGAAGCGATTCTAGACACAATATAGCCCATATGCATTGCATACGGGCTATTATCTTCTATTTTATTTTATTTTTTCTAATACAGCTTGTTTTAGATTTTCTAGCATTTTGTCTGCCTCTTCCATCGTACTTCCCTTTATTCCCATATAGAATTTAATTTTTGGTTCTGTTCCTGATGGACGCACACAACACCATGCATCATTTTCTAAGTCGTAATATAATACGTTTGATACTGGTAATGTTATTTTTGTTTCTTCATTTGTTTTCATGTCTTTACATATGCTTGTTTTGTAGTCTTTTGTTTTTGTTACTTTGTAGTTTCCAAATTCTTTTGGTGCATTTTGTCTTAAATCTTCCATAATTTTCTTTATTTTTTCTGCTCCATCTGCACCTTCCATAGTTATTGATGTGATTCCTTCTTTGTAATATCCATATTTTTCATATATGTTTATCATTTGATCCCATAGTGTTAGTCCTTGTTTTTTATAGTATGCTACAAGTTCACTAAGCATCATAACTGCTACAATTCCATCTTTGTCTCTTGCATGGTTTCCTACTAAACATCCATAGCTTTCTTCAAACCCAAATACATATTCATTTTCATGTGTTTTTTCAAACTCAGTCATTTTTTCACCTATGTATTTAAAACCTGTAAGTACTTCTATTAATTTTGTTCCATAGTTTTTAGAGATTGCATCTGCTAGGTTTGTTGATACTATTGATTTTATAAATGCTCCATTTTGTGGTAGTGTTCCATTTTCTTTTTTCCTACTTAGTATGTATTCTGCAATTAGCATTGCTGACATGTTTCCTGTAAAGGCCATATATTCGCCAGTTTTACTGTCTTTTGCATATACTCCTAAACGGTCTGCATCTGGGTCTGTTGCAGTTACTATATCTGCATCTATTTTTTTAGCAAGTTCTAGCGCTAGTTTAAATGCTTTTTTATCTTCTGGGTTTGGATATTCTACTGTTGGAAAGTTTCCGTCAGGTTTTTCTTGTTCTGGAACTACATATACATTGCTAAACCCTATTTCAGATAGTATTCTTCTTACTGGTGTGTTTCCTGTTCCATGTAATGGTGTATATACTATTTTTATGTCTTTTTCTACTTCCTTTATTATTTCTGGATGGATAACTAATTTTTTTAGTTCTTCTATGTAACTATCATCCATTTCATTTCCTATAATATTATATAACCCATTTTTTATTGCTTCTTCTTTTTCCATAGTTTTTACCATAGAAAAATCTGTTACATTGTTTACTTCTTCTATAATTTGTTTATCTTTTGGTGCTACTATTTGAGCTCCATCTTCCCAGTATACTTTGTACCCATTGTATTTAGGTGGATTGTGGCTTGCTGTTATCATTATTCCTGCTATACAGCCTAATTTTCTTACAGCATATGATAGTTCTGGTACTGGTCTTAGTTCATTAAATATGTATGTTTTGATTCCGTTTGCATTTAATGTTAGTGCTGTATATTCACTAAATTCTTTAGACATGTTTCTTGAATCGTAACTAATGGCTACTCCTCTTGCTTGTCCATTTTCTTTTATTATAAAATTTGCAAGCCCTTGTGTTGCTTTTGTAACTGTGTATTTATTCATACGGTTTGTTCCATTTCCCATGATTCCTCTTAAGCCTGCTGTACCAAATTCTAGGTTTTTGTAAAAACGGTCTTTTATTTCTTCTTCGTTGTCTTTTATGCTTATTAACTCTTGTTTTGTAGCTTCATCGAAGTTTGGATTGTTACACCAATTTTCATATTCTTTTTTGTAATCCATGCTTTTCCTCCTTGTAATATAAAATATAAGCTTCGCCACGCGGACGAGCAATGCTCGCCCCTACTGCTTTACTTAAAATAGAGTAATTTCCTATAATATAAATTAAACACACAGTGGTGTCATGTCCTATGATGTATTCCCTTTGGACGATGCCCCTACAATCTCTATTTATTTTTTATATAGTTTAAATATAACTCTGTTGCGGTTTTTGGACTGTCTACTCCTTCCGCATTTTTTACAGGTGCAAATTCTTCTTCTCTTTTTACTCTCATTATTGCCATGTTATCTAGCCTTTCAAATGCGTCAAATATGAATGCTTCAAATTTGTATGCATTTGGCTCTTCAGGAACTACTATAACTCCTTGTTCATCTATGTATTTTGCTTTTTTGAATGCACTATGATATGGTAATAAATTTTGTGCAATTTCTTCAATTGCTTTTATATTAAATAAATTGCATAAAATGTGAGATTCTCCATATAGAAGTTCTCCTTTTTCATCTACTTGTTCTGCCATTTCGTCTGTTATTTCTGTATATTCAATAACACTTGGCTTATTATCTTTTTTACAAAATACGCCAACACGTTCTTTTGGATTACTTTTTACTACTGATTTGCCTGCAGCTAGTGTATGTTTTTCTATAGAAAGCCCTGTTAAAATTGGATCTACCATTTTTGCTAACACATTATCTACTCCTGCAATAAATACCCACTCTATTCCTCTTTTTTTCATGTCTTCTATTATGCCTTCTTTTCTCATTGCTTCGAATATTCCGCCATGTCCATCTGCTGCTAATTTTACCATTCCATTTTCATCTACAAGTATTTTTCCATTTACATCTACCATTGGTAATTCGTTTTGCATGAAAAATTTTATATTTTCTTTTCCCATTCCAAAGTAATCATGCCTTTCAAAAAAACTTGTTGTTTTATAGTTGTTTTCTTTACTTGTCATGATATACCATGGTATTATTGCATCATATTTTTTTTCTGCTTCTATTATTGTTTCGGAAAGTAGTGTAAATAGTGGCTTTTTTTCTCCTACTTCTAATTCAAATGTTCCTTTAGGTCCATTATGTCCGTAGTCTTGTTCCTTGTCCTCCTGCCATTGTTACTACTGCATAACTTCCTTTTTTAATAATGTCTATTCCTTTTTCTTCATATTTGCTTCTTTCTTCATTTGACATTTTTTGTTTATCTATATATGATAATGGTTCTATTTTACAGTCTTTAAAGTCCTTTTTATGTTGTGTTCCTTCATATAGAGTTTTTACTTGTTCAAAATCTATTTTTAGTATTTGATCTAATAGTTCTTCTCTCTTTTGTTCTATTAATTTGTCATACCCTATTAGTAATTGCTTTTGGTTATATTTAGCTAGAATTTGCTTTACTTCTTCGTATTTTTTATCCATATATCATACTTCCTTTTTTCGATTTTATTTTACATTTTCTATATTATATCATATTATTCTTGTTCGTCAACATATAGAAATTGTAATTATTAAATGTTCTTAAAATGGATAATGATTTTTAAACTTTCCCTTATCTTATGCGTTTTTTTGTTCTTCTAATTTATGTGTTTCTTCTGTTTTTTTTATTCCTGCTGTGTTCATTAAAAATTCGTGTTTACTTTTTATTTCTGTTACATTACTGAATTTTGTTACATCATAACAGTTTAATATATTTATTTGATTTTTTATGTTCATTTCGTTTATTACTTTTTCTGTTATTTCATTTGCCATTTCTATATATTCTTTTTCTCCATTTATTAGTATGTTAATCTCTTTTTGATCTTTGATTACGCTCTTCATTTTTTGTTTCATTGTAGCATATTTTAATGTTTTAGTGCTTTTCCAATCTATATCTAAAATACTATTTTGTAGTTCTTTATTTAAATTCATTTTTGACAATATCTCTTCTATATTTTCACTAATTCCATTTTGTAGTATTGTTATTATAGCATTTTCACTTTCTATTTCATTATGTATATATGGTAATATCATTGTTGTAAGATGCCATTCATTTACATAGAACCCACATATTTTCCTTACTTCACTTTTCCCCATTTTATTATTTTCCCCCCGTATTTTTCCTTAGTTTTACCACTGGTAAATTTTACCATTATTACAAAAATATGTCAATAATATTTCAAAATAAAAACAAAGAACATTTCTTTATTTTTCGACATGCATTTGTTATTTTTTTTCATGTATATGTATATTTTTTTTATTTTGGTTAATAATTCTTAATATAGAATTTTTTAATTTGTTTTTAAAGTCGGAGGTATTTTATGAAATCTTTACAAAATATTATATGTAATAGGAAATTTAGATATTCTTTCTTGTTATTTATTTTATTGTTTTTATATATATTTGTGTGTGCTTTTTCATATGTTAATGCGGTTTCTTCTGATATAGCTAATAGTGTTTTTCGTTTACATGTCATTGCAAATAGTGATGAAAAAGAAGACCAAGAGTTAAAATTGAAAGTTCGTGATAATGTTCTTTCTTATATGAATAAAATATGTGAAAATGTTACTACAAAGGATGACGCTATTGTAATTGCTAATGAGCATATTGATGAGTTTAAAGAAATTGCTCTTAATACAATTCATGAAAATGGTTATGATTATTTAGTTAATATTAGAATTGGTAATTTTTCTTTTCCTACTAAAACTTACGGAGATATAAGTTTACCTGCAGGATATTATGATGCTTTAAGAATTGAGATAGGTGAAGCTAAAGGTCAAAATTGGTGGTGTGTTATGTTTCCTCCATTGTGCTTTGTTGATGTAAGTTCTGGTATTGTTCCAGATGAATCTAAGGAAACTATGAAAAGTGATTTATCTGATGAGGAATTTTCTTTAATTTCTGATAATGAAGATTCTAATGTAAAATTTAAATTTAAGTTAATTGAATGGTTCCAAAATGTAAAAGTTATGACTGCTAAAAATTAGTATGTATTAAATAAATGGAATAATAGAATTATAGCATAGTTAAAACCGCACTATTTCTAGTGCGGTTTTACTTATCTTATTTACTTTCTTTTTTCATTTTGAAGTAGTTATATGTTAGTATAATTGGACACTTTTTTACATTTTTCTTAGGGAATTGTAGAAATATGTATATTTCTAGATATCTTTTTCTATATACTCTTCTACAAGTTTCAATAATTCTTTTGCTTGTTCAATTCTATGTAAAGCTAATTCTTTTGACACTTTAGATTCCACTTAATACAACTCCTTCTTTTTGAACATTCATATAAAATGGTAATGCCTCTAACCAATAATTGAATTTATCTATATTTTTAATTAGTGGTGATAATTTAATATCAAATGCATTGTCAAATTCAATATCATATGCATAATCCCATACTTTATTTCTATATTCAATTATTTCATCATCTTTTAAATCTGTTAAAATCATAATATCTATATCAGATTTTTCATTGAAATCACCGTCTTGCATATGAACCATAAAGTATGATTTTTTTTACTCTATTACCCAAAATTCTATTAACGCCTATTATGAACTCATCAATAATTTTATTTATATTATTTGGTATGTTTTTCATGATTTATTGTTTCCTTTCTCTTATCATTTCTATATAAGTATAACATGTTTTAATAAAAAATTAAACTATTTTTTAAGATTCTATCTATTTTCAGTTACTAGATAATAGTATTTTTTTTTAAAATCTTCGAAGACATTGATATAATGCATTTGTAGGGGCGAGCATTGCTCGTCCATCTTCGAAGAAATTACTTGATGAATAGTACAACCGTTAAAAGGAAAAATAATAAGAGAATATATTATAAATTGAGATACAAATAAATATTTTTATAGAAATTTCTATGTAGCGGACGAGCAATGCTCGCCCCTACAACGTTTGTATTCAATTTTTATCTAAAACCATTATCTAGTAACTATTTTCACATATATTATGCTGTATCTTCTATATTTTTCATAAAATCCATACTATTTTAGTATGGTTTCCTTTATTTTTAAACAAAGCCACACTGTTTAGTGTGGCTTTGCTTATTTTATCTATTTTCTTTTTTCATTTTTATGTAGTTATATGTTAGTATTATTCCTGAACCTGAAAGTGTTATTACTGCTATTATTAATACTGTTATTGTTTCTCCTGTTTTTGGTAAGTTGCCTGTGTAATCATTTGGTGTGTTTGGTTTTACTGGATTTACTGGTACATTTGGCGTTGTTGGTTCTTGTGGTTCGTTTGGTGTGTCTGGCTGTGTTGGTCTGTCTGGTTCCTCTAGCTTATCAGGTTCTGTTGGTTTATCTGGTTTGTCTGGAATATCTGGTTCTTCTGGTGGGTCTACTGGGTCTATTGGTTTTTTATTGTTGTAGATTATTCCTTCATTTTCTCCATACGTTACACTTCCATCTTCTCCTATTGTAAATGTATACGTTTCTTCGTTTAGTACATATCCTGCTGGTGCTTCTATTTCTTTGTAACAGTATGTTCCTATTCCTAGGTTTAGTATTCTTATTT
>CANOGC010000020.1 GCA_947565445.1 uncultured Clostridium sp.
AGTCACAAGTTAAAATATTATTTTTTAGGTGAACTAATCAAAAGTTATTGACACAGTTTTTTATATAACTATTGAAAAAAAATATACTTTGTGATATAAGTTAAATAGCGAAATTATAAAAGAAAGAAAGTTTTTTATGAAGAACATTAAAGATTATAATTTAGATGAATTAAAAGAAGAACTTGTTAAATTGGACGAAAAGCCATTTCGTGCAGAGCAAATCTTTAGGTGGATATATGTAGAAAATGTAACGAGTTTTGATAATATGACGAATTTATCTTTTGAACTTAGAGAAAAGTTAAAAAAAGAATTTACACTATGTATTTACAATATATTAAGAAAACAAGAATCAAGTGATGGAACAATAAAATATTTATTTGATGTATTAGATGGAAATGCTATAGAAACAGTACTTATGAGTTATCACCATGGATATAGCATTTGTGTTTCTTCACAAATTGGTTGTAAAATGGGATGCAAATTTTGTGCATCAACAGGAATTAAGTTTGAAAGAAACTTAACTTCTGGTGAAATTGTAGAACAAATTCTAGCAGTAGAACGTGATGCAAATATTAAAATATCTAACATAGTCTTTATGGGAATAGGAGAACCATTAGACAACTTTGATAATGTATTAAACGCAATAGGCATTATTAATAATCAAAAAGGGTTAAACATAGGAGCAAGGCATATTAGTATTTCAACAAGTGGACTAGTTCCGAAAATTTATGGACTAGCAGATAAAGAACTACAATGCACACTTTCTATATCACTACATGCAACAACAAACGAAAAAAGAAGTGCAATGATGCCAGTTAATAACAAATATCCTATAGAAGAATTAATTAAAGCATGTAAACACTATATTGCAAAAACAAATAAAAGAATATCTTTTGAATATGCATTAGCTAAAGATAATAATGACAATTTAGAAGATGCAAAAGGTTTAGTAAAATTACTAAAAGGAATGATATGCCATGTTAATTTAATTCCAATTAATAAAATAGAAAATGGAACTTATACAAAAAGCACAAATGAAAATATTATAAAATTTCGTGATTATCTAAATGAACATGGAATTGTAGCAACAATAAGAAGAGAATTAGGGTCAGACATAGATGCTGCATGTCGGACAATTACGAAGGAAGAACTTATAAACATAAGGAGGAAAGATGAAGGCTTTTGCAAAAACAGATCTTGGAAAGGCAAGAGATATAAACGAAGACTTTTATTATATAGCACGTAATGAAGAAGATTTAAAACTATATATATTAGCAGATGGAATGGGAGGATACAATGGTGGAGAAATTGCAAGTAAACTTGCGACATTAAGTGTAAAAAGCTATATTGAAAATAATTTTTCTACTATTCCACATGATAAAGACAGTATTTTAAAGCTAATAGAAAGTGGTATAGAATATGCAAATATGGTAGTATATGAAAAAGCAAAAGAAACAGCTCGGGTTAGAAAATATGGGTACTACTTTAGAGGTTTGTTTAATATATAATAATAAGGTATATATAGGTCATATAGGAGATAGTAGAATTTATCGAATTAGAAGTACATTTATTAGAAAACTTACTAAAGACCATAGCTATGTAGAACAACTAGTAACAGATGGTACCATTACAAAAGAAGAAGCAATAAACCATCCTAAAAAGAATATGTTAGTAAAGGCTTTAGGTTGTACAGCATATGTAGAGCCAGATGTTATGGTAAAAGGTTTTTTAAATGATGATGTAATACTAATTTGTTCAGATGGGTTAACTAATATGGTAAAAGAACAAGAAATTTATGATTATGTAAAAGAAGATATAAATAATGCCACTGATAAGCTAGTACAAAGAGCAAATGAAATGGGTGGATATGACAATATTACTGTAATTGTAATACAAAACAATTAAAGATATAGGAGAGATGAAAAATGAACTTAGAGGGTAGATTAATTGCAAACAGATATGAAATTATTGAAAATGTAGGAAATGGTGGAATGGCAACAGTATATAGAGCAAAAGACAATGTGCTTAATCGTTTTGTTGCAGTAAAAATTTTAAGAGATGAATTTACAACAGATGATGAATTTATAAAAAGATTTCGTTCTGAAGCACAAGCAGTTGCAAGTTTAAATCATCCTAATATTGTAGGAGTATATGATGTAGGAAATGAAGGAAATTTATATTATATTGTTATGGAATTAGTACAAGGAAAAACCCTAAAAGAAGTAATAGCAGAAGAAGGAAAACTTTCTTGGAAATGGTCTATAAATGTAGCAATTCAAATAGCATCTGCATTAGAAACTGCACACAAAAATAATATAGTACACCGTGATATAAAACCACATAACATTATTATTACAGAAGAAGGAGTTGCAAAAGTAACAGATTTTGGAATAGCTAAAGCTGTTTCTAATTCAACAATTACTGCATTTGGAACAACAATTGGTTCTGTACACTATTTTTCACCAGAACATGCACGAGGAGGGTTTACAGATGCTAAATCTGATTTATACTCACTAGGTGTTGTTATGTATGAAATGGTAACAGGAAAAGTACCTTTTGACGCGGATACTCCAGTATCTATTGCATTAATGCATATGCAAGAAAAACCAGTAGAACCAATAGAGTTAAATCCTAATATACCAAATTCAGTAAATAAAATTATTATAAAAGCAATGCAAAAAGATGCAAATTTACGTTATCAAAGTGCATCAGAAATGTTAAAAGATTTAAATATGGCATTAAAAAATCCAGATGGAAATTTTGTGTTTATGAAAGATATAGAAAATGATTTCCCTACACAAAAAATCCCAACTATGTATGATACAGATATTGCTAAAGAAAATCCTGTAAGAAAAGGTGTAAATACTAAAAAGAAAGAAAATAAATTAGTAGCTTTTATGAAAAGACATAAGATATTTTCTTTTATAGTTATAGCTATTCTATTATTTGTAGCAACAATTGCAATTACTTATTTTGGTTTAAAATTAACACAAGTAAAAGATGTAGCATTGCCAAATATTGTAGGAATGTCTAAAGAAGAAGCTGAGAAGACAGTAAAAGATTTAAAATTAGTATATACAGAATTAGAACCACAATTTAGCCCAGACGTACCAGAAGGTTATATAATAAGCCAAGAGCCAAGATTTATAGATAATTATATGGTAAAAGAAAAATCAGAAGTAAAAGTAGTAGTTAGTAAAGGTCAAGAAATAACAACTGTGCCAAAAGTTGTAGGATTAACTAAAGAAGAGGCAATTAAGGCTTTAGAAGATGCTAATTTATTAGCAGAAGTAATAGAAGATACAAGTAAAACAGTAGAAGAGGGATATGTAATTTCTCAAGAAACGAGGGAAAATACTGAAGTAAATGCTGGTGAAACTATTAAAATTCATGTAAGTATAGGAACAGGAATTGAACAAGTAACAGTTCCATACTTAATAGGAAAAACTGAAGCAGAAGCAAAGAAATTATTAACAGATAATAAACTAAAAGTAAAAGAAGTAATTTATGGAGAAGATAAAACAAAAGATGATGGAACTGTTTTAAAACAAGATAAAGAAGCAGGAACTACAGTAGATGCTGAAACAGGTATTACTATTACTGTAAATAAGATAGAAAAAATGAAAACAGGAAAAGTAATTGTAAATGTAAAATCTATTACAGGGTATAGAGTACCAGAAAATGAAAATACAGTAAGTACAGTAAGTAAAACAGTTAAAGTAAGAATTGTAGTTGGTGATGACGTAATATATAATGGGACAGTAAACAAAACAGAAACAAACTTAAGCAAAGAATTTCAAGGAATTGGAACAGTTACTGTAAAAGTGTATATGGACGATGTATTAGAAAAAACAGTTCAATTAAACTTAAATGAAAAAACGTCAGTTACAGTTGAATAAAATGTTGATTTTGTAAATAATATGTAGTATAATGAATATACTATAAAGAGATTTTAAAAATCTCAGTGTGCTGACACTAAAAATCCGAAATT
This sequence comes from uncultured Clostridium sp., assembly GCA_947565445.1. Taxonomy (GTDB): domain Bacteria; phylum Bacillota; class Clostridia; order TANB77; family CAG-508; genus RGIG8482. Next base: position 3,992 of record CANOGC010000020.1, read on the forward strand.
AATGTAAGACGAATGGGCTTACGGTTGGCGGACAACGGAAAAATCCGAAATTAATGTAAGACGAATGGGCTTACGGTTGGCGGACAACGGAAAAATCAGTTAAATAGGGGGAAGTTAGTAGTACTTTTAAGTAATGCTAATTTCCTTTTATCTTTTAGGAGGTGTTAATTATTGAAAAAAATGAAATAATAAAGACATTATGCACTTGTGCAAAAATGTATAAAGAAAACTTAGAAAATAAAAATATAATGTTTATATATAAGGATGAAAGAGCTAAGTTTATTGAAGCTAAATTTCTTAAATCAAATTTTTTGCATTTAACGGGAATAAAACTACAAAATTTAAAAGCAAATGCATTTTATGATAAATGTATACATAATCGTATTTTAGAAAGTGAAATACGGATACAGAAAAGATGGTAATACGCAAACAAAACTCATAGTACTACCAATGTTAATGAATATAAGTAAAAATGCTAGAATGATAGGAGATTACGATAAGAATAAAATTTATTTGCAGTCAGATAAGATAGTAGGTAACGTTAATTCATGTTTAAGTTTTATAAAATATAATAATTACTATATCAGTAATAGCAGTTTAAAAGAAGACATAAGGAAAATTGTTTATAATCATAAAAGAATAATTTGTATTCTGTCAAAGAAAATTCAAGAAAAGGAATATAATGAAATTACATATATAGATAAAAAGTATATAGAAACTATACTTTTATCAGAAGATATATTAGCCAAAATATCTAACAAGATAAAACATGAGTTTTTGTTGCTTAAAAAATTAGAATAGTATATAATAGAAACATATTTAAGAAGGAGTAAGTAATGCAAGGAATTATTGTTGGAAATGTATCGAATAAGTATGAAATAGAGGTAGAATCTATAACATATGAAGCTGTGGCAAGAGGAAAATTTAAAATAGATGAAATGACACCTGTAGTTGGAGATAAAGTAGAAATAGATATTATAGAAGAAGATAAAAATACAGCAGTTATTACTAAAATTATTCCAAGAGATAACTACATAAAAAGACCAAAACTTGCAAATCTTACAAGGCTTATTTTTGTAATATCTGCAAAAGACCCAAAACCAGATTTATTATTACTAGATAAGCAATTAGCATTTGCAGAATTTTTGGGAATTGAACCTATTATCATTATTAACAAAATGGATCTAGAGAATGAAGAAACCATTAATAATATAAAGAGCATATATGAAAATATTGGCTACAAAGTATTAATAACCAGTGCAAAAGAAAAACAAGGAATAGAGGAAATAAGAGAAGTTTTACAAGGCAAAACTAGTGCTTTTTCTGGTAACTCTGGAGTTGGAAAATCTACTATTTTAAATGGCATTTTTGGTAAAGGTTTAACAAAAGAAGGCGTAATTAGTAGTAAAAACAAAAAAGGAAAAAACACAACAACAGTAGTACAGTTATATAAAATTGATAGTGAAACATATATTGCAGATACTCCAGGATTTTCTACATTTGACATTTACGAAATAGAAACAAAAGACTTATACAAATATTTTAAAGAATTTAAAGAAGAAGAAAAGAACTGTAAATTTGTAGGGTGTACACATATAAAAGAACAAGAATGTGGAATAAGAATGGCACTAGAAAGAGGGAGAATTACCAAAGAACGCTATGAAAATTATGTTAAAATATATAAAGATTTAAAAGACAAGGAGGAACACAAATGGTAGAAATATCAACATCATTTTTATCACTTGAAACAGATAATGCTACTAAACATATTTATGATTTAGAAGTAGCGAATACAAATTATTTTCACATTGATGTAATGGACGGAAAATTTGTAGAAAATAATACAGAAGAAAGAATGAGAGGATATACAAATCAAATAAAACAAATATCAAATTTACCAATAGACGTACATTTAATGGTAGAAGATGTAGAGAAGTATGTAGAAGAGTACATGCCATATACACCAAATATAATTACATTTCATTATGAAGCTTGCAAAAATAAAGAAGAGGTATTAAAACGAATTTCATACATAAAAGATAATGGAACAAAAGTAGGGTTAGCTATTAATCCAAATACATTAGTAGAAGAAATCTACGAGTTTTTACCTTTAGTTCATATGATTCTTATTATGACAGTAGAACCAGGAAAAGGTGGACAAAAGCTAATACCAGAAACTTTAGAAAAGGTAAAAAAACTAAATGAATTTAGAAATGAAAATAATTTAGAGTTTGATATAGAAGCAGATGGAGGAATAAACTTAGAAACAATGCCAAGTATAAAACAAACAGGAGTAGATATTGCAGTTGTTGGAAGTGCAATTATAAAAACAGAGGATTATAAAGAAACAATTAGATTATTAAAAGAATAAAAAATAGTGGCTTAGCCACTATTTTTTATTCTTTAACTGGTTCTACTTTATTTTCTTTTTTAGTATGGTTTTTTGTAATTATATAGTGAACTACAATTCCAACACCAATTGAAGTTACAACAAATGAAATAGCTGTTCCAACATATGGAATTAGTTTTAATGCCCAAATTACAATAACAATACCAGCAAGAGTTAGATATGTCATATAATTTTTAGAATATTTAAATTTTTCTTTTAGTTTGTAAGTAATACTAATAGATGTAATAGCAGTAGCAATTGAAGATAATAAAATTGTTAATCCAATAGTTGCTATTCCAACAGGAATTCCTACAACTGTAAATAAAAGAGTAATTCCTATAGCAATACCACCAAATATAGTTAATATTCCAATTCCAAAAGCTTTAGCACAATTACCAACAGTCATATAGCTTGTAACTTGTGATAAGAATTTTGGTGCTAACCATAAGCATAGTAAAAATACTACTAATACATATAAAATGGAATTACATAAGCTAATTACTTTTTCAATTATTATAGATGCTACTGAATTATCATTTTCTTTATGATAGTTAATGTCTCCTTGTACAAAGTCTGGACCTAAAGATAATTCATTTGAAGAAGAATAAGTTAAATTCCCATAAACTATGGCTGATTTATCCACTGTTTGATCAAAATAGAAATTATTAGCTCCTACAAAGGCATCTCTTCCAGCACAACCACTAAAATTAAAGGTATCTGCTATAACTCTTAAGTCACGCATTGCAAGAAAACTATAAGATGCATCAATTGTATTTGCACTAGCATATAAATCCATACAAGAACAATGAAGTGTTAGTTTATTTGCCATAACATAAATAGATTGTGTTATAGAAGAGGTATCCTCAAATGTAACATTATCTCCAAATACAAATACAGAGCCATTTACTTTTCCAGTTACTTTAATATTTTTACCAAAAAGAAATACATTTCCATCTACTAATTTATCCATTGTAATATCATTATCAAATAGATATAAATCACCATTGTAAATATCTTCTTCTGGATATTGTGGACTATCTGGATTAGTATTTTCATCAGGTACTTCACCTTCAGTTCTTGCATTATCACCAGGAATTTCAGATGTAGGTGTAGCAGTATCTGTTGCAAAGCTAAATGTTGAGATAACTAGCAAAAATACTAATACTAATACAATAAATTTTGTTTTCTTTTTTAACATAAAAATCCTCCTTATTTTTATTTTTTTGATAATGTAAATATATATCTAAATATAGCATTTGTCAAGAAAAAATCATTGGCTAACCTTTTTATAACTTTTACAATATTTCTTTACTGCACAATTTTCGCAATTTGGCTTCCTTGCATCACAAGTTTTTCTGCCATGCCACACAAATAAGTGGTTGATATCTTTTAAATATTCCTTTGGAAAAATTTTTAGTAAATCTTGTTCTATTTTTTCAGGATCATCTTCTTTAGATAAACCGATTCTATTAGATATTCGTTTTGCATGTGTATCTACAGCAATACCATTTGCTATACCAAATGCTTCTAATAAAACAACATTTGCACTTTTTCTTCCAACACCAGGAAGAGTTAGCAGTTCTTCCATAGTTTGTGGTACTTTTCCACCAAAGTCGTATACAATTTTAGTAGCACAAGCTTTAATGTTTTTTGCTTTATTTTTATAAAAACCACAAGGATGAATAAGGCTCTCTAATAAAGAAATATCAATATTTGCAAAATCTTCTGGTGTTTTATAAGTTTTAAATATAGAAGGGGTAGTTTTATTTACCCTTTCATCTGTACATTGTGCAGATAACATAACAGAAACTAGCATTTCAAAAGGAGTTGTAAAGTCCAATGAACATGTAGCATCTGGGTATGTTTTTTTTAATATTTCGACAAATTCTTTTGATTGTTCTTTTTTCATAGTATCACCTTTTTTATTAAATTTAATATAATATAAGTAAGATTGGAGGTAAGGTATTATGTTTGGAATACTTAAGAAGACGTGTGGTGTATGTTTAATTGGGCTAGGATTAGGAATTTTATTAGTACTATTACTTCCACTAACAGGATGGTTGTTTTTGATTGGTTCAGCAATCTTAATATTAGGGCTTGTATGGCTTGCCTGTTAATATAGTTTATAAGTAAAGGAGAGTGGAATAAATGCAAATTGTTGTAAAAAAGGTACCTAAATTCCTAAGGGGTTTTGTAAAGTTAATATTTGGTATAAAGGATTAATACATAATCTCATACATGATCATACAAAAAAAGTAGGTGTTTACCTACTTTTTTTAAATCTATTTAAGCTCTTTTAACTTTTCCTGCACGTAAACATTTAGAACATACACTAATTCTTTTTGGTTGTCCGTCTACAATAGCTTTTACTGTTCTAATATTTGGTTTAAATGTTCTAGTAGTTCTTTTACTAATGTGAGAACGAGTTATACTTAATTGATTTCCGTGAGCAACGGATTTGTTACAAATTTCACATTTTGCCATTTTTTTAGCACCTCCTAATAAAGTTAATAAATTGTCTACCAATTAGTCTAACATAAATGTAAAAAAAAAACAAGAGGTTATTGGAAAATTTTACAGATTATGATAGAATACATGGTAGTATTGGAAGAAGGTGAATTTAAATGATTGATTTAAGCCAAGATGTAAAATATGTAAAAGGTGTAGGTCCGAACCGTGTAAAACTATTAAATAAACTTAATATATATACATTAAAAGATTTAATTACATATTATCCAAGAGAGCATGAAGATAGAAGCAAAGCTACAAAAATAGCAGATGCAGTAGATGGTGAAGAAACTTTAATTCAGGCTGTTTGTGTTTCAAGAGTAAATGAAATTAGAACAAGAAGAAAAAACATGACAATTTATAAGCTAATTGTAAGAGACGATACAGGTAGTGCAATTATTACTTGGTATAATCAAAGTTATCTAAAATCCAAATTCAGTTTAGGAGAAACATACTCTTTCTTTGGAAAAGTAACCAAAAGAAATGGAAATGTAGAAATGATGTCACCTACTTTTGATGAAGAAGGAAAAAATAAAAATACAGGGAAAATTATTCCAGTTTACCCATTAACATATAATTTATCACGGAAATGCTATTAGGCAAATTATAGAAAATGGGTTAAAGATGACAAAAGGATATTTAAAAGAAACATTACCAGAGTATTTATTAGAGGAGTATCATCTATTATCTTCTGAAGAAGCGACCAATAAAATTCATTTTCCAGAAAATTTTGAAGAATTTGAGAAAGCTAGAAAAAGGCTTGTATTTGAAGAATTACTTAGTATGCAACTTGCTCTTCTTTCATTAAAAAACCAATATACACGGAGAAGAAGAGGGAATATCTTTTTCCAAAGAAGCTAAAATGTCAGATGTAATAAACAATTTACCTTTTAAATTAACAAAAGCACAACTTAGAGTATTAGAAGAAATTGACCATGATATGGAAAATAAAAAACCAATGAACAGATTGCTACAAGGAGATGTTGGTTCTCGGAAAGACGATTGTTAGTATTATTTCTGCATATAAAGCAGTAAAAAGTGGATACCAAATGACTATTATGGCACCTACTGCAATTCTTGCAACCCAACATATGGAAGAATATACTAAAGTATTAGAACCATTTGGAATAAGGTGTGAACTTTTAATTAGTGGTATTAGCAAAAAAAAGAAAGAAGATATATTACAGAGGCTAACAAATGGCGAAATAGATGTACTAATTGGAACACATGCTATATTAGAAGAAAACGTTATATTTAAAAATTTAGGTTTTGTAGTAACAGATGAGCAACATCGTTTTGGAGTAAGACAAAGAAAAGTAATATCAAGTAAAGGAGAAAATCCAGATGTATTAGTTATGACTGCAACACCAATTCCTAGAACTCTAGCACTAATCTTATATGGAGACCTTGACATTTCTATAATTGATGAATTGCCTCCAAATAGAAAAAAAATAGATACATTTGCAGTTACAAAAGGCATGGAAGAAAGGGTTAATAATTTTATAAGAAAACAAGTAGATGAAGGAAGACAAGCATATATTGTGTGTCCATTAGTAGAAGAAAATGAAGAATTAAATTTAAAATCAGTAATAGAACTTGCCGAAAAATACAAACTAGAGGTATTTCCGGAATATAAGGTAGAATATTTGCATGGAAGAATGAGACCAAAAGAAAAAGATGCTATTATGGAGGAATTTAAAAATGGAAATATAGATATTTTAATTTCTACAACAGTTATTGAAGTAGGGGTAAATGTGCCAAATGCAAGCATTATGGTAATTGAAAATGCAGAACGTTTTGGACTTGCACAACTTCACCAGTTACGAGGTAGAGTAGGAAGGGGAGAATATCAGTCATATTGCATTTTAAAATATCAAGGAAATTCTGAAGTAATTAGACAACGTATGAAAGTAATGCAGGCTACAAATGATGGATTTGTAATATCAGAAAAGGACTTAGAACTAAGAGGATCGGGGGAATTTTTTGGAACAAAACAACATGGACTTCCAGAATTTAAAATTGCAAACTTATTTGAAGATATGCAAGTTTTAAAAATGGTTCAAAGTTTAGCTATAAAAATTTTACAAGAAGATTCAAAACTAATGTCGAAAAAGAACGAAAATTTAAGAAAAATGGTGAAAGAAAAATTCCAAAATAGGCTAGAAATATAAGAAAAAGTACTTGCATGTTTTACCAGAATATGGTACAATGGTTTACGTAACTAAAACAAAAGCATAGAAAAATAGCAAGCTCATATAGTTGCTATTAGACAGGAGGAAGTCTATGGGGAAAAGAAATTGGAAAAAGCGGACTATCAGAAATAGAAAGCTTTTAAAAAAGGAAGCATACTACAAGAAAATGCTAGAAACTTATCAACCTTCATCAACGGGTTTATCAAGAACTAAAGAGATTTTGCATTATTACGATATACAAGTATCTGAAAAGAATGGTGGTGGACAGGCAATAGAGATTGTACTGCACTTTTTGCTTCAGAACAAAGTAACTCCTACAACTTTTGATGCATATTATAAGGTAGCTTTAGAGTATGCATTAAAAACATTGATTAGGGGCAGAGTGTATTATGATAATATGAAAGGAAAATCGGTAACAAATCCATCGGATGTAGAGCAGTTAATGAGGGAGAACCTTAGAGCTTCAGGAGTAGTTATATCTGTTAGGGAATTTATGAAAATGAATTCCCTAGCGAAATTAATTTCCAGTGTCTAGTAGATGCTGGAAATTTTCTTAAGATATGATATGAAAGTATAAATTTAAATGTGTAACAAAATGTAATAATAAAACCATTGACAAAGCAATATAAGCAAACATAAAATGTATACATATTAGTAAAAGAGAAATACTAAAAGAAGAATAAAAAACAAAGGAGAAGAAGAAAATGAAAAAATCACAAAACATTACAAAAACATGCCCTAAGACTGTAGGGGCGAGCATTGCTCGTCCGATACTTCGGAGGCATTTCTAAATACAAAAAACAAAACGGTATAACCTTAATTGCACTAGTAATAACAATTTTATTCTCTTATGACGAAAAATTAAAATGTAGTAATAACAAGGGTTTCCTCCTAGCAACAAGTTAGAAATTATAAAATTTTCACATATTTAAACGATGGGTATGAGTGGATAGTAGACATTGACTTAGAGAAATTCTTTAACACAGTAAACCAAGATAAACTAATAACAATAATAGGAAAGACAATAAAAGACGGAGACGTAGTGTCATTAATAAGAAAATATTTAAGTGCAGGAGTAATGGTAAACGGAGTTGTAATGGAAACAAAAGTAGGAACACCACAAGGAGGAAATCTAAGCCCATTACTAAGCAATATAATGTTAAATGAACTAGACAAAGAATTATGGGCAAGAGGATTAAACTTTGTAAGATATGCAGATGACTGTATAATACTTGTTAAAAGTGAAAAGTCAGCAAACCGAGTCTTAACATCAATAACAAAATATATTGAAAAGAAACTAGGTTTAAAAGTAAACGCAGAAAAAAGTAAAGTAACGAGACCAACGAAAACAAAATATCTAAGCTTTAGCTTTTGGAGAACAGCAGGAGGAAAGTGGAAACCAAAGCCACATATAAAGGCATATCAAAAGCTAAAGAGGAAATTAAAACAACTAACCAAAAGGAGTTGGAGCATCAGTTTAGATAATAGGATAAAGAAAATAAATGACCTAATTAGAGGTTGGGTAAATTACTTTAGAATAGCAGATATGAAGAAGATGATAATAAAAATAGACCAACATCTAAGAACAAGAATTAGAGTAATCATTTGGAAACAATGGAAGAAAATACGAAAAAGATGTGAAAGTCTAGAAAGATTAGGAGTACCATTTGAAATAGCATTTAACTGTGCAAATACAAGAAAAGGGTACTATCAAATATGCAAGACTACATACATACAATTTGCTATTAATAATGAAAGGCTAAGAAAAAGAGGTCTTGTATTTCTACTAGACCAATATGAAAAAGTTCATATTTAATATAAATTGAACCGCTGTATACCCGAACGGCACATACAGTGGTGTGAGAGGGGAGAAACACACTAAGTGTTATCCTCTACTCGATAGAAATTGCTTTAAATCAGTATTTTCAGTAGTCCTCTAAAGTTCTCGGGCGACTACTAGTCGCCCATACGCATGCTTTATATCAATGCCTTCGAGGATTTTTCATTAAAATACCATTAACTAGTAACAAAATTTTTATAGTGTGCTAAATAACAAAAATTCACGAAAACCCAAAATTCGACATAGTATATAGTGGGAGTATGTTTAGGCAAGAGGTGAGAAAAATGGGAAAAGTGAAAAAAGGAGATATTGTAGGCAGAAAATCTTATGGAAAGGATATTTTGTTTACAGTTGAAAAGATTATTAAAAAGAAAAATGAGAGACCAGTTGCTATTTTAAAAGGACTAATTATCAGAATTGAAGCAGATGCACTTTTAGATGATTTAGTTATTATGGAATCAAAACAAGTAGAAGGTCATATGAGAAGCCTAGAAGAAAAGCTAGAAGAAAAAATAGAAAAATGTTCGAAAAATTTGAAACAAGATACAAAATCATTTTTTAAGAGGAGTTTTTTGAAACGAGAAACTAGAAGTGAGGAAAATGGAAAAATACTTCATTTAGATGGAGACAAAAGATATACTGATAAATCGGCAAAATATTATAAAAAATTGAACTTAAATGCGATTGTAAGAAATGTTCCAGAAAGTAAACAAGAATATGTTGTATATGATTTGCTAAATAGGTATAATCCAGATGTACTAGTTATTACAGGTCATGACGGTATGATTAAAAATGGAACAGGATATAATGATATATATAATTATAGAAATTCGAAGTATTTTATAAACACAGTAAGAGAAGCAAAAAAGTGGGTAAATAGCACAGGAAAGGATTTAGTCATTTTCGCAGGAGCATGTCAAAGTTATTATGAAGCATTGGTTACAGCAGGGGCAAATTTTGCATCATCACCTGCAAGAGTATTGATAGATTTTATGGATCCATTAATAGTAGCAGAAAAAGTAGCAACTACAGAAGATTATAAGTATATTACAATTAATGATATAGCAGGTGAACTTAGAGATGGAACAAAGGGGATAAGTGGAATTGGAGCAAGGGGAAAACGATATACAAAAGTAAAAATATAACATTGTAATGTTTTTGTAATATTAATAACACATTTTTGTAACAAAACTGTAAAAACATTGAAATTATAGTAAAAACAGCTTGCGACATAAGCATTTCTTTTTTGACATTTTACACCACAGATGATATAATCAGTTTCATAATAATGAAGTGGGTGATAAAATGATTTACAGAGATGATTTTACCAGTTTAAAAACAGACATTACAGAAAACATAGGACAAAAAATAATAGTAAAAGGTACATTAGGAAGAAGTAAATATTTTGAGAAAGAAGCTACAATCGAGAAAGCATATCCAAATTTATTTATTGTAAAATATGATGAAAACGACAGAAACGTTACTTATAGTTATACAGACGTATTGACAAGAACAGTTGAAGTAAAGCTATTTGATGGAGAGAACTTTAATCCAATTATTCCTCCACCAGTAGAAACAAAAAAGAATAAAAATTTATAAATTCCTAAGTTTTAGGAATTTTTTTTTGTCCCTCTCATATATATTAATAAATTAAAACAAGAAAGAGGGGGAAAGCATGCAAGTAGATATGACTAAAGAGAGTCTATGTATCAATAAAATAGTAGGACAAAAGACAGAAAACATTATGGTAGAAGGTGATATTATTGTACCAGATGTAAAACCAGATATCTTAAACACAATTAGTACAACTGGCCAAGTATGTATATACAAAAAAGAAGTATTAGAAGGTAAAATAAGAATAGATGGTGAAGTACAAGTATATGTTATTTATCTTGCAGATAATGAGAGTGAAGAAACTAGAAGTTTAAATACATCAGTAGATTTTACACAAGTAATTGACTTTGAAAATTGCGATTCTAGCATGAGTTTAGATGAGATGGTTTCTATAGGTAGTCTAGAATGCAGAATTTTAAATGGAAGAAAAATTAATGTAAAAGCAAATTTACAATTTGAAGGAACATTATATTCAGACGAAACAGTGGAAATACTAAAGCAAGTAAATAATGTAAATGATATACAATCATTAGAAAGAAATTTAATTGTAAATTCATTAGTAGGAGAGGGAAGTTCAAAAACATTTGCAAAAGATACAATTGTAATAGATAATATAGATAATTTGGCAGAAATTCTAAAAACAGAACTAATAATTAAAAATAGAGATATAAAAATTAGTTATAATAAAGTACTAGCGAAAGCAGATGTATGTGTAAAAATGTTATATTTAACAGAAGATAATCGTATTAAATTAGTAGAAAGCACAGTTCCAATTATGGGATTTGTAGACATTGAAGATGTAACAGAAGAAGACATTTGTGATATGAAATATAAACTAAAAAATATGTTAGTAAAGCCAAATTCTGTGGAGGAACATTCTGTTTATATAGAAGCACAAATAGAATTATATGCAAGAGTATATAGGAATAGAGAAATAAATGTAATAGGGGATTTATATAGCCCAAGTAAACCTTTAATGTTTAACCAAAGAAGCATTAATACAATGTCAGATAAAAATTATATGCAAAGTACATGTAATATAAGAGAAAAAATATCTGCTCCAGAAATTGTACGGAAACCAAATTTATGATGTAGAAGTAAGACCAGTTATATTAGAAAGAAACATTGCTAATTCTAAAGTTATGTTTCAAGGAGAATTAGAAGTAAAATTTATATATGCTATTAATCAAACTTGTGGAATGAGTACAAAAGAAATGAAAATTCCATTTGACTATGAAATGCAAGTATCTAATATTACAATGAATACAAATATTAGTGCAGAAATGGAAATTACAAGCCAAGATTTTATTGTAGGAACAGATGGAATGATAGAGTCAAGAGTAGATTTATGCTTAATATTAGATGTTTCAAACACTATTAGTATTAATATTATTGATGAAGTAAGCATTGACGAAACAAGAAATAGAGAAATATATAGCATGGTGATTTATTTTGTAAAATCAGGAGATACTTTATGGAATATTGCAAAAAGATTTGGTAGTACAGTATGTGATATTGTAAGAGTAAACAAAATAGAAGATGAAAACAAAATATATTCAGGACAACAATTATTTATTCCTAAATATGTATTCACCAAAAAAGAAGAAACAGCATAAGCTATAATAAGGAAAATGGCCAAAAGGACTACACACCTTTTGGTCATTTTATCATATAGGAGGATATATGGATAGTATATATAGAAGAACACAAATACGTTTACCTAAAGTTATATTTCAAAAATTTGGAGGAATGGAGCCTAAAAAAGCGAAAAAACTTAGTAAATTTTTAATTATAGTAATAGTTATGATAATAACATTCTATGGAATTTTAAACTCTGTAGAGCCAATTGTAGATGCATTATGCAAAGATAAAGCCAAAAGTGTAGCAACAATAATTTGTAATGAAGAATCTACAAAAATTATTACAAATTATAAATATGAAGATTTAATCACAATTCATAGAGACAATAATAATAATATAACTATGATACAATCTAATATTATACCTATAAATTATATTATTTCAGATGTAGGGGAAAAAGTACAAAAGAGAATAGATGAAACTAATAGTGATAATATATATGTGAATTTAGGAGGATTTACAGGTAGTAAACTGCTTTCAGGCTTAGGTCCTAAGATACCTATTAAATTATCTTTAGTAGGAAATATAGAAACAGACTTACGAAGTGAATTTAGTTCACAAGGAATTAATCAAACGATACATAGAATTTATTTACAAATAGATTGTAGAATTAGTATACTAACACCATATAATATTAAAGAAGAAAAGATATCAAACCAAGTGCTAATTGCTGAAAATGTAATTGTAGGAAAAATACCAGAATCATACTATAATTTAGAAGGACTAAAATCAGATAATGCAATAGACATAGTACAATAAAGGGTTAAAAATAAAGCTATGTACATGTTTTTCTTAAAGGTTATAATTTTATATTGTATAATTCAACATAATGTGTTAAAATATAGTAGAAATACTCAAAAAAGAGAATGTAGGAGGTATGATTATGGTATACGATAGGGAAATAATTGCACGGGTAGAATTTGAGGCAGACCACGTAATACAAATAGAATGCACCATAAGAGAGCTGGCTGATTACACAGCAGAACAAAGCAAAGATGGAAAAGGTATCTCAAAAAGCACAGCACACAATGATATGGCTGTAATATTGCCTGAAGTCAACTGGAACAAGTATATAAAAGTGAGGGAGATACTTAACAAGCACAGAGATGAGTCGTCATACAAAGGTGGCGAAGCAAATCGGATGAAATGGCAACAAATCAAGAAGCAGGGTAGTTAGTTCTACTCTGCTTTATTTAACTAGTTCAATTTTTTTAAATCTTCTTCTGTTACTTCTTCTAATCCTTCTATAGCTACAAGGTTATCGTTTAATAAATTATATATGTCATCTTTATTTAACAACTTATTGTAATTATATTTTCCATTTTTCCATTCACGTCTAGCATCATATATTCTTTCTAAATTTTCTGCATTTCTAACATCACAATTGTATAAATTATTTTCATAAACTTTTGCTTCTCTCATTATCATGACCTCTTTCGTAAAATTTTCATTAAGAAAAATATATAGATGTTTATAATACTTACTTTTTCAATTTTCCTATTTAATACTATATTATTCTATTGTTTGGACAAATTTCGGACAAGTAAGTACATTATTGTAAAAAAATAACTTCTTAATACTCTAAAATTATTAAAAAATTGGCTGGGGTACTGTGATTCGAACACAGGAATGTCGGAGTCAGAGTCCGATGCCTTACCGCTTGGCGATACCCCAATATAAAATTACTACAATGTTACCACATATTGACGCTGTAACTCAGGCTTCGCCTTCGAACAGCCTCAAAAGCTTGTCGATACCCCAATATAAATAAACCTCTTATATACTAGCACAATTTTAGAAAAAATACTAGTATTTGTAAGAATATTTTGCAAATAACTACTACATAATTATAGAAAAGATATAAGGAGGTAGTTGTATGAAAGACTATTTAGGAATTAAAAGTATTAAAGCAATGGAAGTATTAGATTCTAGAGGAAATCCAACAGTACAAGTTGAAGTGGTAACAGAAGGGGGATTTAGTGGGGTAAGTATGGTGCCATCTGGTGCTTCTACAGGAACTTTTGAGGCAGTTGAGCTTCGTGATGGCGATAAAGAAAGGTATTTTGGAAAAGGAGTTTTACAAGCAGTAGAAAATGTTAATAAAAAAATAGCAAAAGAATTAGAAGATGCTAATGTGTATGATCAACAAAAGATTGATAAAATGTTACTAGAATTAGATGGAACACCTAATAAATCAAAATTAGGTGCAAATGCAACTTTGGGAGTATCTTTAGCAGTTGCAAAAGCTGCAGCAAATTCATTAGGAATGAGTTTATATAATTATATAGGAGGAGCAAATGCAAACAGATTACCACGTCCTATGATGAATATATTAAATGGAGGAAAGCATTCAGATAACAACATTAATATACAAGAATTTATGATTATTCCAGTAGGAGCAACAACTTTTAGGGAAGCATTGCAAATGGGAGTAACAGTTTATCATAATCTAAAAAAAGTGTTAAAAGAAAATGGATATAGTGTAGCAGTTGGAGATGAAGGAGGTTTTGCTCCAAATTTAAAAGATGAAAAGGAAGCACTAGATAGAATTGTAGAAGCAATTAAAAAATCTGGATTTAAGCCAGGAGAAGATATTTCATTAGCATTAGATATAGCAAGTACAGAAATGTATGAAGAAGCTAAAAAAATAGGAAAAGATGGGTATTATTTTTGGAAGACAGATGTATTTAAAACTAAACAAGAAATGATAGATTATATAGTAGAATTAACAGAAGAATATCCAATTATTTCAGTAGAGGATGGACTTGCAGAAGAAGATTGGGATTCTTGGAAAATATTAACCGAGAAAATAGGAGGTAAGGTTCAATTAGTAGGAGATGATTTATTTGTTACTAATATGAAAAGACTAAAAAAAGGAATAGATGGAGGAATTGCAAATAGTATTTTAATTAAACCAAATCAAATAGGAACACTAACAGAAACATTAGATGCAATAGAACTTGCAAAACAAAATGGATATAAAGCAGTAGTATCACATCGTTCTGGAGAAACAGAAGATACAACAATTGCAGATATTGTAGTTGCAACAAATAGTGGTCAAATAAAAACAGGAGCACCATGTAGGACAGATCGTGTAGCAAAATATAATAGATTATTAAATATTGAAGAAGAATTAAAAGATACAGCAACATATTAAAAAAGATGTTGATATTATTGTTGTATAATTTACAAACCCCACATACTATTTTTAAGTATGTGGGGTTTCAAATATAAGATTAATTATATAATTACAAAGCTCATCTTTTGATAGTTTGCTATTAGATTTTAACCACCAATTTATTGTGGAAATAACTGCACCTGAATAAAATTCGGAAATAATTTCGATAGGAACAGTATGTGTAATTCCAGTTTCTTCTTCTTTAGCTAACATTTCTTTAATATATGATATACAAGTATGGCTAAAAATTTTAGAGAAGCCAGTATCTTCATTTTTCTTTAAAATGGAACGAAAGAATTTACGGTGTATATCAATATAGTTTAAAAGGCTCATAACCATATTTTTATAAAATTCTTCTAATGTAGAATAAGAATAAGGCATCAAATTACCAGTAATTTCTTTTTCTACTTCAGAGATAACATATTCTAACAATTCATATTTATCTGAGAAATGAGTATAAAATGTAGTTCTATGTACCATAGCCAATTCACAAATATCATTTACCTTAATTTCGTCAAATGCTTTTTTCGACAACAATTCAAAAAGTGCATCTTGTAACAATTTATAAGTTCGTTTTGTTCTTAAATCTCCCATCACTTACACCTCTAATACATTTTTCTTTAAACATTATATAACTTTTATCTATGATTGTAAAGATAATATACACTTGTCTATATATACAATTTTATATATGTGTAGAATAACTATACAACTATATGGGAAGTGTAGTTGCAAATACTAGAAAACAAACTATAATAATAAATTAGAAAAACAGAAAGGAGCATGTGTATGCAAAAGTTTGGAGAATTTATTTGCAAACATAGAAAAGCGATATTAATTATAGCAATACTTTTAATAATACCATCAATTATTGGTATGAAAGCAACTAGAATTAATTATGACATCTTAGTATATTTGCCAGAAGATATTGAAACAATCAAAGGAGAAAAGATTTTATCAGATGAATTTAATATGGGAGCATTTTCCATGGTCATATTAGAAAATATGAAGCCAAAAGATATTATTTCATTAGAAGATAAAATAAGAGAGTTAGATAATGTAGCAAAAGTAGTTTCAGCAAATGACATAATTGGAACAAGTATTCCAAAGGAAATGTTACCAGAAGAATTAAAGGATAAAGTATATAAAGATAATTCTACAATTATGTTAGTAACATTTAAAGAAGCGATTTCAGCAGATGAAACAATAAAAACAATTGAAACCTTAAGAAAAATAACAGATGAGAGATGCAAAATAAGTGGAATGTCAGCAACAGTATTAGATACAAGAGATTTATCAGATTCAGAAATTGTAATATATGTAATAATAGCTGTTCTTTTATGTTTAATTATATTGGAAATCGCACTAGATTCATATGTAGCACCAATATTTTTATTACTAAATATAGGGATTGCAATTTTATACAATATGGGAACAAATATCTTTTTAGGAGAGATTTCATATATAACAAAGGCAATAAGTGCTGTATTACAATTAGGTGTTACAATGGATTTCGCAATTTTCCTTTACCATAGCTATATGCAAGAAAAAGAAAAAGTGGGTGATGTCATAAAAGCAATGGAAACAGCAATTGCGAAAACTTTAACATCAGTACTTGGAAGCTCACTTACAACAATAGCAGGTTTCTTAGCACTTTGTAGCATGAACCTAACATTAGGAAAAGATATAGGAATTGTTATGGCAAAAGGAGTTTTATTTGGAGTAATTTGTGTTGTAACAATACTACCTGCTATGATATTACAAGCAAATAGCTTAATAGAAAAAACAAGACATAAAGAAATTATGCCAAAATTTCAGAAGCTAAAAGAGTTCAATATAAAACATTACAAAGCAATTATAATAATCTTTATTATAATACTTCCAATAGCACTTTTTGGATATCAAAATACAAAAGTATACTATAACTTGGATAAATCTTTGCCAGACACGCTTCCAAGTGTAGAAGCAAATACCACCTTAAAAGAGAAATTTGGAATGGTATCAACACAAATTGTTTTAATAGATAAAAACGTACCAAATTATAGAATAAATGAAATGCTTGAAAAAATAGATGAACTAGATGGAATAGAATGGACATTAGGATATTCAAAAATAGTAGGAAGCAATCTACCAGATATAATATTACCAGATGATATAAAAGAAGTATTTGAAAATGATAAATATCAAATGGTATTAATAAACTCTAAGTACGAAATGGCAACAGATGAGCTAAATAATCAGATAACTGAAATTAATAATATTATTAAACAATATGATGAAAATGCTATTTTAGCAGGAGAGGGACCACTTATGAAAGATTTAGTAACAATAAGTGACCACGATTTCAATAGTGTTAATACTGTATCTATTGCAATTATATTTATACTTATGATAGTAGTATTAAAATCTATTTCATTACCAATAGTTTTAATGCTAACAATTGAATTTGCAATATTTATCAATATGGGAATTCCATATTATACAGGAACAATAATACCATTTATTGCTTCAATTGTAATTGGAACAATTCAGCTAGGTGCAACTATAGATTATGCTATATTAATTACTACTAAGTATGTAACAGCAAGAAAAGAAGGAAAAGATAAAAAACTTGCAATAGATGAAGCATTAGGTACATCAATGGGTTCTATTGCAGTTAGTGGTTTATGCTTCTTTGGAGCAACATTTGGTGTTGGGGCATATTCAAAAATAGAAATGATAGGTTCATTGTGTACTCTTATGTCAAGAGGAGCAATTATTAGTATGATAGTAGTTATTATGGTATTACCATCATTCTTAATGCTATTTGATAAATTAATTTGTAAAACAACTATTGGAATGAGAAAAATAAATAATTAGAAGGGAAGAAAGAAAATGAAAAATAATAAAATGATAAAAGTAATTTCAGGAGTAACACTTGTAAGCACACTTTGCTATACACTACCAGTTATGGCATATACAAAAGAAGAAACAGTATATTCAAAATTAGATGCTAATGGAAGTTCATATGAAACAGTAGTATCAAGCCATATTAAAAATGAAGAGGGTTTAGATACAATTCATGATATATCAGATTTATTAAATATTGAAAATACAAATGGATATGAAACATTTGAAAAAGATGGAACTCAAGTTGTATGGAATGCAAATGGAAAAGATATTTACTATAAAGGGGAAACAACAAAACAGTTACCAATCTCTTGTAATATTACTTATACATTAAATGGAGAAGAAATATCAAAAGATGATATATCAGGAAAAAGTGGAAAAGTAAAAATAACTTTACAATATACAAATAATGAAAAACATATTGTAAATGTAAATGGAAGAAATGTAGAAATGTATACACCATTTATAGTAATTGCAGGAACTGTGATAGATAATGAGGTAAACAAAAATATTACTATATCAAGTGGAAAAATGATAGATAATGGTTCAAAAACAATTGTTGTTGGTGTAGCATTTCCAGGAATGAATGAAAGCCTTGGAATTAAGAAAAAAGATTTTGATTTACCAAATAAAATTGAAATCGAAATGGATACAACAGATTTTAAACTAGACACTATTGCAAGTTTTGTAACACCAAAAATAATTGAAAGCGAAGAAGATTTAAAAGATCTTAATAAAATTGATGAAGTATATAGTAAAGTTTCAAAATTACAATCTGCAAGTGAAGAAATTTTACAAGGAGCAAAAACTTTAAAAGAAGGAACAGAAGAATATAGTAACAAAAAGCAAGAATTTAATTTAGCAATGAAACAAGTATCAGAGGGAATGACAAATGCAAATAATAGTTATACACAGATTAATGATGGAATTAATACATTAGATAAAAGTGGTAAAGAAATAGGAAATGGTGCAAAGAAACTTAGTGATGGGACAGAACAAGTAAGCCAAAATTTGGATTTAATTTCTACAAAAATAGGAGAAGCAAAACAAGGAAGTAAAAGGCTAGAAGAGGGAGAAGAGAAGATTTCACAAGGACTTTCTACTATTTCACAAGGACTAACTATGGATGCAAAAACTGCACAAGAATTACAAAGTTTAATTAATGCAAACAATGATATGAGTGTAAAAGAAACAGACCCTACAAAAAGTGCAATATTTAAAAATAATGCACAAACACTTGCAAAATTTCAAAAACAAATTACAGAATTACAAAGTGGTATTGGAAGTGTGCAAGCAGGAATAAAAGAAATACAAGTAGGAAATGAAAATTTGACTAATGGGCTTGAACAGTTAGAAGAAGGAAGCACTATTCTTGCAAGTAAGACTAAAGAATTAAAACAAGGTGCTGATATTTTATATAAAGGTTCTATAACACTATCTAATGGTACTAAAAAAATATCACAAGGTTCAAACCAAATAAAACAAGGATTAAACACATTAGATACTTCTACAACAAAACTAACTTTAGCAGATAATCAATTAACACAAGCTTCAACAACAATAAAAGAAGGAGCAAATACATTATATGAAGGAATTTTGAAATTTAACAATGAAGGAATAAAACCAATTTGTAATGCTTTAGGGGGAAATTTAAAAGATATAACAAAAAGAATAAATAAATTAGGAGAACTTTCACTAGAATATAAAAATTATACTATGCTAGAAGAGGGAGAAGAGGGAAGTGTACAATTTATATTATTATCAGATAGTATAAAAAAAGAAAGTAAGCAAAAAGAAGATAAACAAAATGCTGTATTAAATAGCGAAAACGAAAAAGAGAAAAAAGAAGAGGAATAAAAAATATATGGGCAGACTTAAAGTCTGCTCTTTAAAATATAGTGATAAATTTAGGCTGTATTTTTATTAAACTATTCCAAAAAATAAATATTTATGATAAAATACAAATAATAAGGAATAGATTATAGGAGAGCCAAGTATATGGAAAATAAAATTTATACATTTCAGGAAATAAAGGCAATTACAAAATCAATATTTGAAAAATATAAAATAAAAAAGGCTTATCTATTTGGCTCTTATGCTAGAGGAGAAGCAAAAGTAGATTCAGATATAGATATAATGATAGTAAAAGAAAATTCTAACATAAGTACATTACTAAATTTAGCTGAATTTGAAACAGAATTACAAGATGCATTACAAAAGAAAGTTGATATAATTATAGAAGAAACTTATTTAGATGATACAGTTGAAGAAAACAAATATGGAAAGCTTGCAAAAGAATTGTTTTTTAAACAAGTAAAAAAAGATAGGAGAATATTATATGACTAATTTAAATAGAAAAGCAACAATTTTACTACATATTCAAAAATATTGTACAGAAATAGAAGAAAACTTCAAGTTTTTTGGAACACAAGTTGAGACTTTTAAAAAGAACAATATTTTTAGAGATTCAATATCAATGAAAATTTTTCAAATAGGAGAATTAACTAAAGAATTAGACAAAGAATATAAAGATTTTATAAATAAGACAGAAAAAGAAGTACCTTGGAAAAGTATTATACGTATGAGAGAAAGATTTGCTCATCATTATGGAGATATGAATTTAGAAATTATATTTAATACAGCTTTAAATGATATACCTAAATTAAATAATTTTATACAAAAAGAATTAGGAAACATTGAATATTAAGTGTTTTTAAGAGAATATGAAATAATACTTGTAAAATTAGTAACGTTTTTACAAGTATTATTTTGCATTTTCAACAAGGTTTTTCATATCTTGTGGTAAATCACAACATATATTAATTTCTTTTTTGTAAACAGGATGAATAAAGGAAATTTTATAAGCGTGAAGAGCTTGTCTTTCAATATGTGGAGAAACACTACCATATAATGTGTCACCTATAATGGGATGACCAATATGTGAAAAATGGACACGAATTTGGTGAGTTCTACCAGTTTCTAGTAAAATTCTAACAACAGATACGTTTAAAGGTATTTCTTCTAAAACTTTATAATGAGTAATAGCATCATCACCGTGTATCATCTTGTGAAACTTGCCTTTCTATTATACTACCAGGTTTTCTACTAATTTTAGTATGAATAGTTCCATATTTATCTTCTAAAATTCCATCTACAATAGCAATATATTCTTTTTTAAATACTTTATCTTTCATCTGGCGAACTAAACATTCTTGTATATATTCATTTTTTGCAAATACTACAATACCAGATGTATCCATATCTAATCTATTTACTGGACGAATTTTCTTATTCAAATTAATTTTATCAAAATAGTAACTAACACCATTAGATAAACTATCTTCATAATGCATTCCAGAAGGATGGATCGGAGTGTTAGCAGGTTTATTAATAATTAATAGCCATTCATCCTCATATAAAATATCTAAATCCATTTTTGTAGGTACAATATTAGAATTATCCTCATTAAAATCTAAAAATACTTCAATTTTATCGTTTAAATTAACAATTTCATGCACTGATACAATATTTCCATTTTTATAAATTTTCTGATTAGTTTTTAACTTTAAAAGTAAACGATCAGATATATTAAATTCTTCTTTTAAAACTTGTTTTATATTATCATAATTCCTATTTAGGGTATATTGTAGTTTCATATAAACCTCCATAAATATGATTATATCAAATTTGCATACTAATTGGAACGTTTTTTTAGTAGTAACAATAAAATAATAGAGAAAAATGTTACTGATTGCACTTATTTTTTAGGTAATGATATATAAATATTGAAAAACCGTCGCCATTCCTGGGTGGAACTGTACAAAATGTGTAAACACATTTTGACGGTTTCTATTGGTCCCCACTTATGGCTCCGAGATTCTTTTTCAATATTTATATATTATTACCTAAAAATGAATGAAGTTTTAACTAGTAACAGGAAATTTAAGGAGTGAAACTTATGTCATTTTCAGATAGAGAATTGCTTGCAAGAATGATTTTGTGTGAAGCAGGAGGAGAAGGAGACAATGGAATGAAAGCAGTTGCAACTGTTATTATGAACCGCGTAAATGTGGGAGAAGGAGAATATTTAAGAGTGTCTAATGGAGGGAGCATTCGTAATATTTTATTACAACCAGGGCAATTTGACTGTGCAAGAACTGAAATTAGAAATACATACAATCCACAAAACATATATAATCTTGCACCAACTGAAATCCATTTTCAAATTGCAGATTGGGCAATTGCAGGTAACAAACTAAATGAAATGGGAGATTGCCTGTGGTATATGAATCCATTTAAACCTACATGTCCATCTACATTTCCATATAACGGTTCTGGGACATGGCATACAAGATTAGGAGAACATTGCTTTTACCGCCCAACTGAAAAATATAGGTCTACTTAAAATAGCATAAAGAAGGTGTAGTAATATAAAATTAAAAACGAGTTCGACCTGTTAGCCAACGGCGTCATATTTCTTTTTCTCAAAGTATAGTGTGTTTCAGAGGTTGTTAAAACCACTTATTCTTAAACGCCGTGGAGAACGCAGTGTTTAATTTTATATTACTACTTCTTCAAGTAAGCAAATATTATAAAGGAGGAGATAACATGCAAGAGAATGAATTTCAAGCACAAAACAAAAGAGAAGATAGACAGGTAGAAATTAATCAAAATTCGCCAGAAATTTTAACAAATCCAATTTATACACCAGCATTTTTAAGACAACAAATTGGTAAACTAATGAGAGTAGAATTTTTAATAGGAACAAATATGTTAGTAGATAGAATTGGAATATTACAAGATGTAGGAGCAAGTTATATAGTTCTTCGCTCATTCGAAAATGATAGTTTAGTTTATTGTGACATTTATTCTATTAAATTTATTACAATATCTACTACAGGAACATATGCAAATAATAGATATTGGTAGAGAAAAAACAAAAAATAACAAGACTAGGTCTTGTTATTTTTTTGCTTTTTCTATATAATAGTAGTATTAAAAAGAGAGGAGAATAACCATGTCCTTTATCGAAGAAATGAAAAAAAGAGCAAGTACTTCTTTAAAAACAATAGTACTACCAGAAGCAACAGATATTCGTGTTTTACAAGCAACTGAGAAGATTTGTAAAGAAGGTTTTGCTAAAGTAGTATTATTAGGAAATGAAGAAGAAATATTAAAAATAGCAAATGAAAATAGCATTGATATAGGAAATACACAAATTATAAATCCACTTACATATGAAAAAAAGGATGAATACATAAATGCCTTTTATGAACTTAGAAAAGAAAAGGGAATGACTTATGATAAAGCAAAAGAGATGCTAGAAGATTCAGTATATTTTGGTATGATGATGGTAAAAAAAGAACATGCAGATGGACTTGTTTCTGGGGCGGCTCATTCAACAGCAGATACCCTAAGACCAGCTTTACAAATTTTAAAAACGGCACCAAATACAAAACTAGTTTCAGCATTTTTCTTAATGGTAGTACCAAACTGTGAACATGGGGAAAATGGCACATTTGTATTTTCAGATTGTGGGTTAAACCCAAACCCGACAGCAGAAGAACTTTCTGAAATTGCCATATCGTCAGCAAATAGTTTTACTCAATTAACTAGAAAAGAGCCTAAAGTTGCAATGTTATCATTTTCAACATATGGAA
The DNA here is from genome assembly GCA_947565445.1 of uncultured Clostridium sp. Taxonomy (GTDB): domain Bacteria; phylum Bacillota; class Clostridia; order TANB77; family CAG-508; genus RGIG8482. The sequence continues at coordinate 27,903 of CANOGC010000020.1, forward strand.
GTGCAAAATCTGAATCTACCGAAAAAGTAGTTAATGCAACATCTTTAGTAAAACAAAAGATGCCCGAACTATTAGTTGATGGAGAATTACAACTAGATGCAGCGATTATTCCAGAAGTAGCAGAAAGTAAAGCTAAAGGAAGCTGTATAGAAGGAAAAGCAAATACACTGATATTTCCAAATTTAGATGCAGGAAATATTGGATATAAATTAGTACAAAGGTTAGCAAATGCAGAAGCATATGGACCACTTTGCCAAGGAATATCAAAACCAGTAAATGACTTATCAAGAGGATGCAGTAGTGATGATATAGTAGGCGTTGTAGCAATTACATGTGTACAAGCACAAATAAAATAATATTAGATAATGATGTAAAGAACATTTAGTAATATAAAATTAAAAACGAGTTCGACCTGTTAGCCAAAGGCGTCATATTTC
>CANOGC010000021.1 GCA_947565445.1 uncultured Clostridium sp.
TGAGTGAAAAAGTACCAGTAGCACCAACAAAACCAGAAGATAAAGCAAATACATATATATTTGAAGGTTGGTATACAGATGCAGAATGTACAGGAACAAAAGTAGACTTCACAAACTTAGAAGTAACAGGAGAAGCAACATACTATGCAAACTTCACAGCAATACCAAAAACATACAGAGTAGAATTCTATGCAAATGGAAACCTACATAGTACAGAATTAATAGCATATGGAACAAAAATGAGTGAAAAAGTACCAGTAGCACCAACAAAACCAGAAGATAAAGCAAATACATATATATTTGAAGGTTGGTATACAGATGCAGAATGTACAGGAACAAAAGTAGATTTCACAAACTTAGAAGTAACAGGAGAAGCAACATACTATGCAAACTTTACAGCAATACCAAAAACATACAAAGTAACATTTGTAGATGGAGAAACAAGAACAGAAGTAGAAGTAACATATGGACAGAAAATAGACAGCACAAAAATACCAGCAACAGTAGCACCAACAGGACATACATTTGACGGATGGTACAATGGAGAAACAAAATATAATGTAAGTGAAAACTATACATTAACAACAGATGTTACATTAACAGCAAAGTATGACCCAATAAAATACACAATAACATTTAAAAACGATGAAGGAAAAATAATAGAAACTAAACAAGTACAATATGGAGACGAAGCGGTATATACAGGAAAAGTGGAAGATTTAAATAAAACACCAACTGAATCAACAGAATATGAATTTATAGGTTGGACACCAGAACCAGTACCAGTAACAGGAGATGCAGAATATACAGCAATATTTGAACAATCAATAAGAAGATATGATGTAAGGTTCGAAAATTATGATGGTGAAGAAATCTATACTACAAAGGTAGAATATGGACTTACACCTATGTATTCAGGAACAACACCAGTAAGAGAAACAGAAGAAAATGAAAAATGTACATATGTATTTATTGGTTGGACCCCTGAAATATCATCAGTAACAGAACCAGCAACATACAGAGCAAAATACAAAGAAGTACCTATTGTAGAGGATGATGAAGTAAGGTCTATAGAAATTACAAATCCACCAAAAGAAGTTAAATATGGAGAAAACCTAGATTTAACTAAGATTATATTACAAGTAACTTTAAAAAATGGTAAAAAGGTAGAAGTACCACTAAGTAGTCCAGATTGTACAGTAGAAGGATTAAATAATAAATCTTTAAGAAAACAAACAATAACAGTAACATATAAGGGATTAACTAAGAAATTTGATATAACAGTAGTAAATGACATAATAGGAATAAAAGTAGAATATACAGGACAAGAAGTTTATGAATATGGACAAAATATTGATTTAAGTGGAGTTAAAGTAAAAGAAGATATGGCATCAGGTGTACCTGGGCAAGATATAACTAATGAATCAACAATATACCTTGAAAGTAATGAAGTGGGTACACAGAGAATAGTAGTAGAATATGGAGCTAAGACAGAATATATCACTATAGTAATAAAACCACTTGAAATTAAATATTCTATAAATGGTGCACCAGCAACACCAATAGATAATGATAAAGCAGAATTTGAATATGGTACTGAAATAGCAATGGTATGGCTAGCAGGTGCAAATGTAAAGGTAACAATTACAAGAAATGGTGATGAACCTTTAGAAGTAGACAATGGTAAAACTTTAATGACTAACTTAAAAGCAGGTACGTATACAATACAAGTTGATGGAAAAGATATAAATAAAACATTTAAAATTAAGGAAAATACAATAGAAAAACCAACCATTGAAAGAGACGGATATAAAGTTATTGTTAATAATAATGATTTTTCTAACATAAAAGAAATAATAGTTAAAAGTAAACCAGATGGTGAAAAAGAATATACAACAGTAACATATAGTGAAAATGGAGAAAAAACATTTGAGGATTTTAAAGATTTAGAGTTTAATCAAGAAAGATGCTATTATGTAATAACAGCTATTCCTGTAAAAGGAGGTACAGATAATAGTTCAACAATTGATTTTACATTTAGGAGTATAGTTAATAATAATTAACCATATAAACAAAGAAGCAGTACATGAATGCAAATATTTACTGCTTCTTTATTACACTTTTTTAAATTTTAATGTTGACTATTAGGGTAGTTTTCTATTACAATATTATTAGAGAATAAAAAGAAAAGGAAGATAATATGAGTAAGAATAAACCAAAAAGGATGATAGAATCATCAAAAGAAAAGAAAAAAAGTCCAATACTTAAATTGCTATTAGTAGTTATTTTAATAGGATTAGTAGTTTTATTTATTAAAAAAGTTCCAATTGCAGATTTAATAAGTAAACAAAATAATAATAGTATAAAAACTGAAACAAAGAATGAAATTAAGAACGATAATACAAACCAAGTTTTACCAATAATTTATTATAGCTTTGATGATGGATTAAAAAAACAATTAAAAGACGATAATTCTACTTGGGGAAATGTAACCCAAATTTCATGGTTAGAAGATTATACAGGTATAATAAAAAAAGATGGACAAGTTTTTTCTAAAGAGAATAATACAGTTCTAATAAAGGATGGTGTTTATGAAATAACAGTTTCGTCTGCTGATGGAAAAAATACACTAATGAAAACTTTAACAATAGATAGAACACCTCCAGAGGTTGAAATTAAAAAGAATGCATCTGGAACATATACAATTACATTTGTAGATGTAAATGATGTAAAAAGTGCAACACTAAGGAGGCTAGATGCAAATGGAGAAAGAATAATAGAAGAAATTGATTTAACAAAAAATGGATTAAAGAAAAGTATTGAAGTTAAAGAAAAAGGGTATTATATGCTAGAAGTAGTGGATGAATATGGAAATTGGCTTGATAAGAACAGAGAATTTGTTATTAAGTAAAGAAAGGGAAAGAAAATGGAGAATAGTAATATGAAGAAAATAATATTATGCGTAATTGCAATTATTGCAATTGTAATTGGTATAATAGTTGCAATTAATATTAATGGTAAAGAAAAAAATGTAGAGAATAATGTTAGAAATGAGGTTCAGCAAGAAATGCCACAGGAAAATAATACAGAAATAAAAGAACCATCTTCATCAAAACAAGTAGGAACTATAAAATAATATATAATCATCAAAAAATGGCCAAATGTAATTTGGTCATTTTTTGGGATATATGAAAAAGCTTACGGAAACGCGAAACGTAGAAAAAAAAGCTTTATTAAACAGGTAAAATGTAACAAAAATGTAACATTGTAAAGAAATTGTAAAGTTTTTGTAAAAAAACAGTAATATTGTATTTACAAAAAAATATAAAAATAGTATAATATATATATGAGATTTTACAAAGGAGAGAGGAATAATGAAAAAAGCTTTAACAATACTATTTACAACAATTTTAGTAATAGGAATATTAGCAGGAAAAGTAAACGCTAGTTCGGCTAGTATTAGTACATCATCTAAAACTGTAAATGTGGGAAATACTGTCAAAATAACTATCTCATTTGGGGAAAAAGTAAAAATGGCAGAATTCGATTTAAGTTATGACAAATCAAAATTTGAATTTATATCTTCATCAAAAGGAGCTTTTGGTGAAAAGTTTTCATTTGTAGATAGTGCAGCTAAAGCAGATACTGGAAGTGTAACATTAACATTTAAAGCAAAAGCCAAAGGAAGTGCTAATTTTAAAATATATAACTTAAAATTAGCTACGGAAACTCAAAGAATAGCAAATCAACCAATTGGTAATGCATCAGTATCAGTAACTGCAAATGAAAAAAAGGTAACTACTACAAAAAAACCAACAACAAGTAGTAGTAATAAAACAAACACAACTACAACAAACAAAAATGATAATCAAAATACAAATACCAATACTATACAAGAAGTAATAGAACCAGAAAAACCTACACAGCCAGCACCAGATAAATTGATTACATTATACGAAAAAGGAGTTACAACAATAGAAGAAAATGTATACAATATTATGATAAAAGCTTTACCAGCTGCAATAAGTGATGAGGTTAGATTAGAAGTAAATACTATAAAAATGAGAAATGAAAATTATCCTAAAATAAATAGTATATTAAGTGATGTAGAAGGTAAAAAAACATATTTTGATATTAAATTAATAAAAGACAATGAAGAAGTACAACCAAATGGTTATGTTACAGTGTACATACCAATACCAAAAGAATATGATAATGAACGTATAGAAATATATTATGTAGATGAAGAAAATGAAACATTTGAACCAATAGAAGGAACAATTCAAGGAGAAGACTATACATTTACTACTAATCATTTTTCTACATATGTTTTAGTAGAAAAACCAGAACCACAAGTAGTGGAAGTATCAAGTGATGTAGAAAATTCAGTAGAAAAAAATGTAACACAAGTAGTACAAGCTATAACAAATTTTTTTACAAATGTAAAATGTTTATATATTCTTATAACAGTATTAGTAGTAATAGTTCTTATATTATTAATAATTAAAACAAGAAGATCTAAGAATAATTAAAAAATATTAGTAAATAGGTGGTGAACAGATTGAAAAATATAAAAAAAACCTCAATAGTAATTGCATTAGTATTGATAATAGGAATTATGGAAATAACCAATATTATTCCAATAGGATTATTCCAAAAGGCAACTACTGTACAAGCATATACTCATAATCCAGATAATATTTTAAATAATGTATATGAAAAAGATGGATTAACAATATTACCATTTATTCTTGAAAGTCCATTTGAAATGATTCAAAAAACATTTGTAATAGATGAATTTCAAAAAGCTGGAATTGATATTAAAAATAAAGACAGTTTAGGAAGTATTGTTGTAACAGGAAATGAAATAGTAACTAATACAAAAACATATACAGTTTTAATTTTTGGAGATGTTGACCAAAATGGAACTGTAAATAGTTTTGATGCATTATCAATAATAGAACATATAGTTTATGGAAAAAATAGTGAATTAAAAGGTATATGTAAATTAGCAGCAAATGTTGAAAATGATAATGATAATTTAGATAGTTTTGATGCATTAAGAATTATAGAATTTGTTATTGGAAGAGAAAAGAAATTAGTATTAAATGAACCAGATTCAATGGTTACAAATAAGCTAGTGCCAGAATACAAAGTACCAACAGGGTTAACAGCAACAAAAGGTCAAACACTAGCAGATGTAAAATTGCCAGATGGTTTTAAATTTGCAGCTCCACTAGATACATCAGTGGGTCAAGTAGGAACAAATAAATTTACAGTAATATATACACCTGAAGATACAAATAAATATGAAATTGTGCCAGGAATTGAAGTATTTATTGAAGTAACAGAAGGAACAATAAAAGAAAAACCAGTATATGTAGTACCAGAAGGCTTAATTGCAATAGAGGGTCAAACTTTAGCTGATATAGAATTACCAGAAGGATTTAAATTTGAAGATCCACTAGATACATTAGTAGGAAAGGTAGGAACAAATAAATTTAAAGTAACATATACACCTAAGGACACAGATAAATATCAAATTGTAAAAGGAATTGAAATAAGTATTGAAGTAATAGCAAGTTCAGTAAATCCACCAAGTCCACCACAAGAAGATACAGAAAAAATAACTGGAATAATGAAACTTCCAAGAGAATCTGAAACACCAATTAATCAAAGTGTATATTATGAAAATACAGTAGCTACAATAAAATCCACAGATGATGATATAAAATTAACAAAAGACACAACAGGTAATTTTATATATAGCTATGATATTAATACATATGATGGAGATAAAAGTGCAGTTGAAGTAGAATTTACTCCAAATGATATATCAGGGCAAATAGATATAAAAGTATATTCTACTAAAGCAGGGACATATACGATTATACCAAAAGTTAGGGGAAAAAAGGTTGAAGGAACTGTAAGTATTCCAGTAGGAGAAGAAATTCAAGTTACAGTTAAAGAAGATTTAAGTATAACAGATATAAAAGTTGAAGGAAAACTATTATCTGAAAATACAGCAAATGAAATTCATGCTATAACTAGAGTTGGAAAAACAGTGAAACCAAAAATAGAATTTTATCATATATATAAAGATAATAAATATAAGGAAGACAAAGAAGTAAAAATTGAAAATATGACATCTACACCAGTAAAAACATCAAATTTAGAAGCTTGCAAAAGTTATATAGAAAATGTACTTATATGTGGCGGAGAAAATGGAAATACACAAGTAGTATATGATGCTAATGGCCAAACTACAACAAATCCGACATGTATAAATATAAAAGGAGTTAAACAAACTGAATATTGTACATTTGATATAAAAGTAAATGAAGGAACAAGCAAAGCAATTACAAGAAAAGTAAATGTTACAGTAATAGAAGAAGGTAGAAGTGAAAAACTAGAAGTAGGAGCTAATGATATAAAATTATATAAAACTTATCCAGGTACAAATAAAACTATAACATATAATGAAACATATGAGTATCATATAGTAGTAGAAGATGATCTGGAAAAATATAGAGCAGTTCATGAAAATAATGAAGTATATACGATAATACCAATAAAACTACTTGATGAATTTAATGATGAAATTAAAATAACACCAAATCAAATATCAAAATATATAGAAAAACATAAGCCGACAAATGGAAATAGTATTGTAATATTAGGAAAAAATAATAACGAGAAAAATGTAGAAATTGCACAATACATAAATTATATACCATATGCGAAATATGTTAACTCACAAGGAGAGACTATTTATTATCCAGCTACTAATGAGAAAGATTCTGTAAAAGCTATAGGAATAGCTTTAAAGAATGATAATAATGAAATTAATTATAGTATAGAAGATTTTAAGTATTATAATATAAAACGGATTTAATATAGGATATAATGGGTTAGAAGGAACAGGAAGTAATGCTGTTGTAACACGTAAAACTACAGATTTAATAAAAACTGGTATAGATGAAACAGACTATAACATAGAGATATCATATAATACTAAAGATGTAGTAAAAAAGAATATACTAAAAATTGGATTTAATAATATCATTCTATATAAAAATTATCTAGATATCAATAGAACAATAGCAACAATTAATAGCTTAGATAAAATAATGATAGATAGAATTTTATAATTTGAAAAAACTGTAGTACAATATTAGTATTACAGTTTTTATGTAAAGGGGATATACAATGAAAAGCAAATATATATTTCAATAGTTATAATACTATTAATAGTTTTAATAATAATTATAGCATACAAATTAAGCATCATTCCACTGTGGCAATATAACAATTAAGTCCTATGCAGATAAACTACGAAGAAGATGTACTAGAGTTATATGATAAAGACTATATTATAGGACATTATAGGATTAGTTGAAACTAAGCAAACAAAAAAGTATGCTGTTACTATGTCCAAAATAAATTTTAAAAATTAAATATTTGTTGTTCCAAATTTTAAATTCATATGATACAATAACCTATGTATTAGGGGGAATAATAATGGCACAAAACACAAAAACAGTAGGAGAAGTTTTTAGTGATTATCATATAGAATCTAATATAATTAAAGCAAATATTGAAAAAATCAATTTATTTAAAAAGAGCAACAAGCTAGAAATTGATTTATTTTCGCATGCATATATTAAACCAAATGAACTACTAGAATTTGATAAATATTTAAAAGAACGTTTTAATATAGAAAACATAGAAATTAATATGCAATATGATGAAAATGTAGAAGTAATAGATATTTCAAAAGAATGGAAAAATATCATAAAATATGTTAGCCACAAATATCCATTTACTGCATTTTTACTACATAATAGTAAAGTAGAAATAAAAGATAATATAGCAGTAGTTAGTTTAGCAGTAAAAGGAGCAGAATTCTTAACATTAAGAGGGTTTGATAAAGCCTTAGAAGAAACCTTAACAAGCCTATATAATAAGAGGTACAAAGTAAAATATATAGAAGAAATTAAACAAGAAGAAATGGAAAAAATAGAACAAAAATGTAAGTTAACAGAAAAATATGAAATAGAAAAAGCAATTAGCGAGTTAGAAGCAGTAGAAGATGAACAAAACAATACTGAAGAAGATGTTGTAGCTGAGTGCAATTCACATCCAAACTCAGAAGAATGTATTGAAAATTTACAAGATTCAAAGGTAGATGCTCCAGAAGAAAAAACACCATTAATATTAGGAAGAAATGCCAATATTAAAGATACTCTAGTAAAAGTAAGCGATATTTCAATAGATAGTGGAAAAATTGCAATAGAAGGAGAAATTATAAATATAGATTCAAGACAGCTAAAAAGTGGAAAATTTTTAGTTATGTTTGATTTATATGATGGAACAAGTACAATTACATGTAAAGCATTTGTAGAAGAAGAAAAAACGCAGGTAGTAATGTCAAGATTAAAAGAAGCAAAAGCAGTTAAAGTTTCTGGAACTGCACAATTTGACCCATTTGCAAAAGAAATAGGAATTATTTCTAATGTAATTGTAGAAATACCAGGAAAGAAAAAACAAGAAAGAGTAGATAATGCAGAAGTTAAAAGAGTAGAACTACATATGCATACACAAATGAGCCAAATGGATGGAATGACATCTGCTACAGATTTAATAAAAAGAGCAATGAAATGGGGTTGGAAATCTATTGCAATTACAGACCATGGAGTTGTACAAGCATTTCCAGAAGCACACAAATTATTAGGTAGAGATAACCCAGATATGAAAGTAATTTATGGTGTAGAAGCATATCTCGTACCAGATAAAACACCATCAGTATCTTTCCCTAAAGGGCAAAGTATAGATACAGAATATTGTGTCCTAGATATTGAAACAACAGGGCTTTCTTTCCGTACAAATAAAATTACAGAATTAGGAGCGGTTATTTACAAAAACGGAGAAGTAATAGAAGAATTTGAACATTTTGTAAACCCAGAAATGCCAATACCAGAAGAAGTAGTTGAAGTTACACATATTACAGATGAAATGGTAAAAGATGCACCAACAATAGAAGAAATCTTACCTAAATTTTTAGAATTTATTGGAGATAGGGTAATAGTTGCACATAACGCAGATTTTGATGTTGGTTTTATTAAATACTATGCAGAACAATTAGGATACAAGTTAGAAAACACATATATAGATACATTACGTTTAGCAAAAGATTTATTTCCAGATTATAAAAAATACAAACTAGGAATTATAGCAGAAAAATTAGGAATAAAAGTTGATGTAGCACACCGTGCATTAGACGATGTTATTACATTAGTAAAAGTATTTAAAGTAATGCTAGTAATGCTAAAAGAAAAAGGGGCTATAACAGTTGATGATATAGATAAAATAGAAGAAGGACAAGCAGACCTAAAAAAACTATCAAGTTACCATGCAATAATTTTAGCAAAGAATTATGTTGGGCTTAAAAATTTATATAAACTAATATCATTTTCACATCTACAATACTTTTATAAAAAACCTAAAATACTAAAATCAATCTATAAACAATATTCTGAAGGGCTAATTTTAGGAAGTGCATGTGAAGCAGGAGAACTATATCGTGCAATTATTGCAGGAAAATCTGATGAAGAAATAGAGCAGATTGCAAAAGATTATGATTACTTAGAAATTCAGCCAAATGGAAACAACATGTTTATGGTAAGAAATGGAACAGTGCCAGACGAAAAAGCATTAGAAGATATAAACAAAAAAATTGTAAATTTGGGTGAAAAATTAGGAAAATTAGTTGTAGCAACATGTGATGTTCACTTTATGGATCCACAAGATGAAATTTATAGAAGAATTTTAATGGCAGGGCAAGGGTATGATGATGCAGATGAACAAGCACCACTATATCTTCGCACTACAAATGAAATGATAGAAGAATTTAAGTATTTAGGATTAGATAAAGCTTATGAAGTAGTAGTAACAAATACAAATAAAATAGCAGATTTATGTGAAAACATAAGCCCAATTTCGCCAGAAAAATGTCCGCCATATATTGAAGGATGTGAAAAACAAATTGAAGATATAGCCATGACTAAAGCAAAAGAATTATATGGAGAAAACCTACCTACTATAGTAGAAGAAAGATTAAATAAAGAGTTACAATCAATCATAAAAAATGGATTTTCAGTTATGTATATTATTGCACAAAAACTTGTATGGAAATCTAATGAAGATGGATATATAGTAGGGTCTAGAGGGTCAGTAGGTTCTTCATTTGTAGCAAATATGACAGGAATTACAGAAGTAAACTCACTTCCACCACATTATCGTTGCCCGAACTGTAAATATTCAGATTTTACAGATTATGGCTACAAAAATGGGTTTGACCTTCCAGATAAAGAATGTCCAAAATGTGGACACAAGTTAGATAAAGATGGAATGGATATACCATTTGAAACATTTCTTGGTTTTAATGGAGATAAAGAGCCAGATATAGACTTAAACTTTTCAGGAGATTATCAAGCAAAAGCACATAAATATACAGAAGTTATTTTTGGAAAAGGAACTACATTTAAAGCGGGAACGGTTGGTACAGTTGCAGATAAAACAGCATATGGATATGTAAAAAAATATTATGAAGAAAGACGGAATACCAGTAAATTCAGCAGAAATACTTAGAATTTCTAAAGGATGTACAGGAATAAAAAGAACAACAGGACAGCATCCAGGAGGGATTATAGTAGTACCAAAAGGAAGAGAAATTTACGAATTTTGCCCAGTACAACATCCAGCAGATGACCCAAAATCAGATATTATTACAACACACTTTGATTATCACTCAATTGACCAAAACCTATTAAAACTAGATATACTAGGACATGATGATCCTACAGTTATTAGAATGTTACAAGATATTACAGGAATTGACCCAACAAAGATACCATTAGATGATAAAGAAACTATGTCAATTTTTTCTTCAACAGATGCATTAGGCGTAACACCAGAGCAAATTCATTCTGAAGTAGGTAGTTATGGCGTACCAGAATTTGGAACAAAATTTGTTCGTGGAATGTTAATAGATACAAAACCAACAACATTTGATGAGTTAATTCGTATATCTGGTTTATCACATGGTACAGATGTATGGCTTAATAATGCACAAAGTCTAATTCAGGAGGGAACAGTAACATTAAATGAAGCTATATGCTGTCGTGATGATATTATGATTTATTTAATAAAAAAGGGACTAGAGCCAAATCCTGCATTTAAGATTATGGAATTAGTACGTAAAGGAAAAGCATTAAAAGACCCTGCAAAATGGGCAGAATATGTTGGGATGATGAAAGAACATGATGTGCCAGATTGGTATATAAAATCATGTGAAAAAATAAAGTACATGTTCCCAAAGGCTCATGCAGCAGCATATGTAACAAATGCTTTTAGAATTGCTTGGTTTAAAGTACACAAACCACTTGCATATTATGCAGCATATTTTTCTATTCGTGCAAAAGCATTTGATAGTGATGTAATGTGCCATGGAAAAGAAAAAGTAAGGAACAAAATGAAAGAAATAGAGTTAATGGCAAATTCTGCTACACAAAAAGATAAGGATATGTATGATGACTTAGAAATTGTTTGGGAAATGTATGAAAGAGGTTTTAGTTTTTTACCAATAGATTTATACCATTCTCATTCAAAGAATTTCTTAATAGAAGATGGAAAAATAAGACCACCATTAAATAGTATACCAGGGCTTGGAACAGTTGCAGCAGATAGCATTATTGAAGCTAGAAAAGACGGAAAATTCATGTCAATAGATGATTTACAAATTCGTTCAAAAGCAGGAAAAGCAGTAGTTGAAATGTTAGCTAATGCAGGTTGTTTAGATGGAATGAGTAGGAGTAACCAAATGAGTCTGTTTGGGTAAGCCTTTACAAAACAAGAAAAAGCTGGTATAATGTAAAAGCAACATAAAACGATAAAGTTTAAGTAGAAAGGAAACAAAAAGCATGAACGAAAAACGGAAAAAAGAAAGTCCAGTAGCAATGTATGCAGAAGAGATTTTTATACTTTTATGCACAGCTATTGGATGTTGCATAGTAGGTATCTTTTTTAAGTTAGTTTTGAGACGGACAGACTGGTGGATATTTACTGGCATAGCAATTATTCCAAGCCTTTTAGGAGCTATAGTAGGTTTGGCAATTAAACTATCAGATAATATGGAAATGAAAATTAAACTTTTTAACCCATTTAAAAGGGGAACATTAAGAGTTTTAATTAGTATGAGTTTAGTTTTATCCATTATAATGGTATTCATAACATGTGTTATAGGGAACATGGAATGGTGGATAGTTACAAGCGTAGTTTTAATAGTTTCTTTATTAGAGTCAGAGCTAACCTATCTTTTAGCACCAATTTGGCAGTCACTATGAAGTTCACTATGATTTTTCTAAAAGGGTGGGGAGATATTCTCCACCCGTAAAAATAATAAAAGGGGATATGAAGTAAATGAAATTAGAATATATATTTTCTATTATTATATATTTAGTAATTATAAATTTGTTTGGATTTTTTATTATGTGGTTAGATAAGAAAAAGGCAAAAGGCGGAAAATGGAGAATTAAGGAAAATACTTTGTTTTTAGTTGCAGCATTCGGTGGAGGAATTGGAACTATTGCAGGAATGTATACTTTTAGGCATAAGACACAAAAAGCAAAGTTTGTGTTTGGTTTTCCAGCAATTATTGTAATTCAAGTTGTAATTGCGCTTATGATAATATTTAAAATATAGATATAGATATAGATATAAATATATAGCATAAAGCAAAAGTAAAATATATAAAATTTTCAAATCCGCTTGTTCAAGATAAATTTTGCACAGTATGTAATAAAAATTTGCAGGCCCCTCTCACAAGGGTGTGAGATTCTCCCACAAATTTTTAAAACATACGTATACAAAATTTACTTTCAAGACGCTTCTTTTCAAATTTTATATATTTTGCTTTTGCTTTTTCATATGTTACGATTTTGATGCTTTCCTACTCATATCAAACAACATAGCAGAACACACAAAACAAACGTACAGTACACATAATGTTTGAAATAAAATTAAAATGAAAAAGGAAACATAATTCTTAAAAGATATTGTGAACAGATTGTGTCTAAAAAGTGTTAGAAAATAGTTATTCACAGAGTTATCCACATTATCCACATAAAAAAATATAACAAAATATACATAAAACTGTAAACGAAATAGGATACATAATGTACATATTTTCGAAATACAATTGAAATAAAATTGTAACATTTAATAAAAAACATATAAAAATCAGCTATAAATCCACAAAAAACGACAAAAGATGTTTTGAAATAAATGACAGAAATATGACAAAATAAAGACATTAAGAATATAATGTAAGATAAAGATGTTTAAATTATATAAAATTAATGCTGATTTTATATGTGGATAAAAAGAGGGATAAAAATGAAAATACGACAAATGACTAATAAAATTAGAGATGCTTTTGCAAGGCAGATTAGATATAGTGAACAAATAACATATTTAGAAGCAAGAGAAATTATGAAAGAAAATCCATTAGCAATACTACTAGACGTACGAAGCAAACAAGAATATGATGAATATCATTTAGATGGTGCAATTTGTGTTCCAACATATGAACTAACTAATGAAATTTCAAAAGTTACTACAAATAAAGAACAAACAATTATAGCATATTGTAGTAGTGGAGGAAGAAGTAAAAAAGCAGTTAAAATTTTAAGAAAAATGGGTTATCAGAGCCTTTACGAAATAAGTGGAGGACTGAATAATGCTATTTAATATAGAAAAGATGTAGTACTACATCTTTAAGCAAATAAGATACAAAAGCGATTGTATGTTACTAGATAATGGTTTTATGAACTTTTGTAGAAACTTATACTTATAGAGTAAATTCTTCGAAGAATATGCAAGAAACCTCCTTTAACAAGGGAGGTTAAGATAGCTGTTAGCGAACGTTAGTGAGCATTACAGATATCTTATGCAGTGGCTGGCACCCGAAGGGTGACGGAGGGTTCTTCGAAATGCTTTTTAAGAACCCCCAGTCCACTTCGTGGACAGCACCCTTATTAAAGGGGCTCTAGAGCCAGTTCATAGGAGATTTGGTTTGCATATATACTAAAACCATTACCTAGTAACGATTGTATTTATAAATTTTAAAAAAATACTTGTAAATATTTGAATAATTGATATAATAGTACTGTTATAAAGTTAAGAATAAAGAGGAGATGTATTAAATGGTAAAAAAAGTAGCAATTTTAACAAATGGTGGAGATGCACCAGGATTAAACGCAGTTATTCGTGCTATTGTAAAAACAGCAGAAACAAATGGAGTGGAGTGCTATGGCTATATTGAAGGGTATAGAGGTTTATTAGACAATAACTATGTAAAATTAGACTCAAATGGAAATGCTTCAGGGCTTATTCATCGTGGAGGAACAGTAATAGGAACTTCAAATAACACAAATGTATTCAATTTAAAAGTAGAAGAAAATGGACAAACAGTATATAAAGATATGTCTGAACATTGTGTAGAAAATATTAAAAAAGCAGGATTTGATTGCATATTCACATTAGGTGGAGATGGAACACAAAAATCTGCAAGAGATTTTTCATTAAGAGGAGTAAATGTAATAGGTGTCCCAAAAACAATAGATAATGACGTAGCAGATACAGACATTACATTTGGATACAATACAGCCGTATCTGTTGCAACAGAAGCATTAGATCGTTTGCATACAACAGCAGAATCTCACCACAGAATTATGGTATTAGAAGTAATGGGAAGATATGCTGGATGGATTGCACTAGAATCAGCTATTGCAGGTGGAGCAGATGCGTGCCTAATTCCAGAAATTCCATATAACATTAATACAGTTGCAGAAAAAATAAATGAAAGAAAAGCAAATGGAAAACAATTCAGTATTGTTGTTGTATCAGAAGGAGCAAAACCAGTTGATGGAGATATTATTGTAAAAAAGAAACTAGATGATGGAAAAGGATTAGACAATATACGTTTAGGTGGAATTGGTGAAAAAGTTGCAAATGACCTAGAAGAATTAACTGGATTAACTGCGAGAAATACAGTTTTAGGATATGTACAAAGAGGTGGAACACCAACATCATATGACCGTGTATTATCTAGTAAGTATGGTGTAAAAGCAATGAGACTTGCAATGAAAGGCGTATTTAATGTATTAGTAAATTACCGTGATGGAAAAATGGGATATGTATCATTGGAAGAAGTTGTTGGAAATAACAAAGAAATTGGTGCAGCATCTGGAAACACTAAAGAAAGCAATATAAGAAAAATCAAAATGGATGATGATTTAATTAAAACAGCAAAAAGTTTAGGAATGTCATTAGGTGAGTAATAAATATATCAAAAGATGAATATAAATGGAACAAGAAAAGGGGAAAATATATGGAAGAAAATAAAAGCCAAGAACAAGACAAAAAAGAAACAAATGTAAGTACAGAAGAAATAAAAAAGGAAACAGTAGATACAGTTAATCAAGTAAAAGAAACCATTAAAAATGTAGATATTAAGAAAGATGCAAAAGAGGCAACAGGCTTTGTAAGTTCTATGTTTAAAGATCCATTTGGAACAATAAAGCAAATAGTAAATGATAATACAAATAAATACTTTAAAATTGCTATAATCTTTATGATTATATGGATAGTAGCCATTTTTATAAGCAGTTTACTTGCAACAACGCCAATGCATAGATTTTCATTTAATTTAGCATTTAAGCAAATTTTATCTATAATAAAAGCAGTAGTAGCACCATTAATAGCTGTAATTGTACTTTCTGGAATTATTTATTTAATGAATAAAGAAAACAAAAAATCAATTGTAACAATTATAACAGCTATTGTTACAGCAAAAATACCATCAATCATAGCAACTGTAGTAAGCTTATTAACAATAATAGACTATAAAGTATCATATATAACAGCACCATTTTCTTCATTATGTAATGTGATTAGTATTATATTAATGTATTTTGCTACAAAATCAATTTTTGGAGAAGAACAAAACTCAAAGTTCTTTAAAAAATTTGTAATAATAGAAGCAATTTATTATGCAATATATATACTAGTTTCTTTCTTAGGAATTAATATAAGATAAGATATAAATAGAAAATTAGTTACTGTTCAAACTTATTTTATAAAAACTTACGAAGCTTTGCAAGAGAGCCCCTTTAATAAGGGGGCTGTCGCCGATTAGGCGACTGGGGGTTCTTGAAAAAACATTTAGAAGAACCCTCCGTCACGCTTTCAGCGTGCCACCTCCCTTGTTAAAGGAGGTTTCTTGTATGCCTTCGTAGACTTTCTTCTTTGTTATAGTCTGAGTATTAACACAATTTTAAATAAAAAAGAATAAAAACCTTCCGTTTTTATTCTTTTTTTGATATAATGAAAAAATCAAAAAAGAAAGGCGATTGAAAATGAAAGATTTTAAAGAGCAAATTGCAAACATATTAGTTCTAGTAACTAACATTAATAAAGAAGAAATAGAAAAAAGTATAGAAATTCCAAAAGATGAGAAAATGGGAGATTATGCATTTCCTTGTTTTCGATTGGCAAAAACTTTTGGAAAAGCACCAAACATTATTGCAGAAGAATTAAAAGATAAAATAGAACTTGCAGGAACAGATATTGAAAAAGTAGAAAACCAAGGAGCATATATAAATTTTACAGTAAAAAAAGAAGTGCTTGCAAAAGAAGTTATAGAAGAAATTTCTAAACAAAAAGAAGACTATGGAAAACAAGAAATAGGAAAAGGAAAAAACGTTATAGTTGAATATTCTTCTCCTAACATTGCAAAACCATTTCATATTGGGCATTTAAGAACAACATTAATTGGTAGAGCACTATATAACATATATAAAATACTGGGATATAATACTATTGGAATTAACCATCTAGGAGATTATGGAACACAATTTGGAAAAATGATAGAAGGATATAAAAGATGGGGAAATGAGTACAATTTAGAGGAAAATCCAATTGAAAAATTAACAGATATATATGTAAGAATTAATGCACTTTGTAAAGAAGATGAAAATGTATTAGAAGAATGTCGCAATAACTTTAAAAAACTAGAAGAAGGAGACGAATACTGTACAAGCTTATGGCAACAATTTAGGGATCTTAGCTTAAAAGAGTTCTATCGTATATATGATTTATTAGATATAAATTTTGATTCATTAAATGGGGAAGCTTTTTATTCAGACAAAACTAATGAAGTAATAGAAACATTAGAAAAAACAGGAAAACTAATAGAATCTGAAGGAGCAAGAATTATAGACCTAGAAGAGCAAAAAATGCCACCATGTATAGTATCTAAATCCAATGGCTCTACAATTTATGCAACACGTGATTTAGCAGCAATACTTTATAGAGCAAGAACATATGATTTTGATAAATGCTTATATGTAGTAGCATACGAACAAAACTTACACTTTAAGCAAATATTTGAAGTAGCAAAATTATTAGGAATACCAGAAAAATGCCAAAAAGGACTAGAACATATTTCATATGGAATGGTGCATTTGAAAAGTGGAAAAATGTCGACACGTGAGGGAAATGTAATAAAAGTAGAAGAGTTATTGCATGAAGCAATAGAAAGAGTAAGAGTGATTATTGAAGAAAAAAATCCAGATTTAACAAAAGAAGAAAAAGATGATATTGCAAAAAAAGTAGGAATTGGAGCAGTTATATATAACGATTTAGCGGGAAGTAGAATAAAAGATGAAATATTTGATTGGGATACAATATTAAACTTTAATGGAGAAACAGGACCATATATTCAATATACATATGTACGTACAAATAGTGTACTAAAAAAAGTACAAGATATTCCAGAGCTTTCAGAAATTAAACTAGAAAATATATTAGACGAAGAGGCATATAAAGTATTAAAACTACTATACACATACCCAGAAACAATACGAAATGTAGCCGAAAAGAATGAACCATCAATACTTTCAAGGTATTTAATAGATCTTGCAAAAGCATATAGCAGTTTCTATAATGAAAACAAAATAATAACAGAAGAAAAAGACTTACAAAATGCGAGGGTATATTTAACATATTTAACAAATCAAGTGTTAAGAAATGGATCACATCTACTAGGAATCAAAATGCCTGAAAAAATGTAAGGGGGAAATTCTATGAAAGAACCATTATTTATGGAACCCATATACAAAGACTATATATGGGGAGGAACAAGGCTAAAAGAATACTTAAAAAAAGACATTAAAACAGATACTGTGGCAGAAAGTTGGGAAATGTCTACAAATGATGCAGGCTTAAGCAAAATTCAAACAGGTCAAACTCTAAAAGAATTATTTGAAGATGAAACTGTAAAAGAAGAAATATTTGGAACAAAAACAAAAAACATGAAAGAATTTCCTTTGCTAATAAAATTTATAGATGCAAAAGACAACCTATCAGTTCAAGTTCATCCAGATGATGAATATGCGTTAAAATACGAAAATGACAAAGGGAAAACTGAAATGTGGTATGTTATGGATTGTGATGAAAATGCAAAAATAATATGTGGAATAAAAGAAAGCATAAAACAAGAAGAAATTGTAGATATTATCCATAAAGGAAAAATAAGAGAAATCTTAAACGAAGTACCTATACATAAAGGAGATGTTATATTTATTCCATCAGGAACAATACATGCTATTTTAAAAGGAACTCTAATTTGTGAGATACAACAAAATAGTAATTTAACATATCGTGTATATGATTGGGATAGAATAGGAAAAGATGGAAAACCAAGAGAACTTCATATAGAAAAGGCAATAGATGTAATAAAACAGTATTCAGAGCAAAAAATAGTAAATACAGAAACTCAAGTAGTAGACACATCTAGCAATGTAATATCATGTGATTACTTTAATGCAGATACTATTTGTATTGGTTCAAAATACAAACAAGTATCAAATAAAGAAACATTTGAAGCAATGATGGTAGTAGAAGGAAATGGTATAATAAAAACAAATGGAAAAGAATACGAAATAAAATTAGGAGACAGTTTTATTATACCAGCAAACTTAGGAAAATATGAAATTGAAGGGAGCATTACGCTATTAAAAGCGTATTTATAATAAGGAGATGAACTAATTATGGCAGAAAAAAGAGTAGTAGAAAAAAGAGCAATACCTAAAAAAAAGAAAAAAAAGAAAGTTAGCAAACTAAGAGTATTAGGAAGATTATTATTACTTATAGCATTAATTGTTGTTATAGTATTAGGAATTGTAGCAGGTGTTGGAGCATGGTATGTAGGAGATAAACTTGGAAAAGTAAACTATGTAGATATTAATGAAGAAAATATCATAGTAAATGAAAAAGTAGAAGAAAAGCTAGAAGGTTATCGTACTATTGCAATATTTGGTGTAGATAGCAGGAGTTCTAAATTAGAAACAGGAACAAGAAGTGATTGTATTATTTTAGCTACTATTAATGAAAAAACAAAAGAAGTAACACTAACATCAGTATACAGAGACACTTACTTAGAAATATCAGGTCACGGATTAGACAAAATAACACATGCATATTCATATGGTGGAGCAGAACTAGCACTTAGTACACTAAATACAAATTTAGACTTAAACATTAAAGAATTTGTAACAGTTAACTTTAATGCTGTTGTTGATATTGTAGATGCTGTGGGAGGAGTTAACATACAAATAACAAACAGTGAATTACAATATATAAATGGATATATTGATGAAATTAATAGGGTAACAAAACATAAATCAAAATTTATAACAAAAGCAGGAAAACAAAATTTAGATGGTGTACAAGCACTAGCTTATGGAAGAATACGTTATACAGCAGGAGGAGATTATAAACGTACAGAAAGAATGCGTGATATAATGATGGCAGTAGTAGAAAAAGTAAAGAAAATGAGTATAACACAATTAAATAAACTTGCAGATAAAGTTCTTCCTATAGTATATACAAATATAAGTTCAAGCGAAATACTTTCACTAATACCACAAGCGGCATCATTTAAAATAACAGATAGTACAGGATGGCCATATAAAACAGAAGGAAAAACAATTAATGGAGTATGGTATGGACCACCAATTACATTAGAATCTAATGTAACAGAATTACATCAAAAAGTATATGGTCAAGCGGACTATGAACCAAGTGATAAAGTAAAACAAATAAGTGAAAAAATTGTAAAGAAAACTGGCTTAAAGTAGGAATGAGGAATGTAAATGTTAGAAAAAATTAAGAAAATTAAAAAAGAAGATTTAATGCTTAACATATTAATAGGGTGTATTGCAATTATATATATTTCACTTATATTTAATGATTCTTTATGGGGAGATGAAGCATACACCATGGTGATGCTAAAAAAAGGCTTTGGAGATATTATTAAAGCTACTGCTATGGATGTCCATCCACCACTATACTATTTTATTGCAAAAATATTTACTCTTATTTTTGGATATAGCGTAGCAGTAGTAAAAATTGCTTCAATTATTCCAGTAATACTTACAATGCTTTTTGTAAAAAGTAAAGCCAAAAAATTATTTAAAAAGAATGCCACTTTAATATCTGTAATATTTATTTTACTAATAGGCATTTCTCCAAGAGCTATATCTATGGCGGTAGAATTAAGGATGTACACTTGGGCAATGTTTTTTGTAACATGCAGTGGAATATATGCATATGAACTATACCAAAATCCACAAAATAAAAAAGCATTAGTATTATTTATATTATCAGGTTTAGCAAGCTCATACACACACTATTATGCAGCATTAACCGAATGTATTATATACTTATTTTTAATAATATGCCTATTAATAAACAATAAGAAAAATTGGAAAACATGTTTAATATTTTCGATTTCTACAATAATAGGATATCTACCTTGGTTACCTACATTTATAAAACAATTTACAACAGTTAAACAAGGGTGGTGGCTTACAACATTTAATGTAGATTCTATATTAAATACTATGAAATACCTATTTAATGGTGATTTTGTAAATATATATCTTATATTAGTAGCAGCTATAATAGTGGGAGTAATAGTTTCTTTAAAAGATAAAAGAAAAGACAAAGATATGTGGTTTGCAATAATTTTAATTTTATCATTTATTATTACTGTAGGAATTGGGTGTATAGCATCAAAACTAATAAGACCAGTTTTTGTTGAAAGATATATGTATCCAGCAGCAGGGTTATTATTTTTAGGAATTAGTATTGCAATAAGTAGAAGTGAATATAAAAATTTAGCAAGAGATATATTAATACGGATTAATAGCAGTAAATATAATGTTTAGTTATATTGAAGAATATAAAAAGGAATATAAAACAGGAACAGAAGAATTTAAAAAAGTTATAGCAGAAGAAATAAAACAAGAAGAAGTATCAACAGATGTAGTAGCTTTATCTTGGACAATCTTACCATACTATTTACCCAATAATGTAATAATAGATGAAATAAACGAAACTACAAGAGGGTATGTTATTACAGAAAAGAGAATAGAGGAATTAGAAAACATAATAAAGAATAGTCAAATAGAATATATATATACTGGAAATGTAGATAATGTACATTACTTTAATATATATTATGTAAGATAAATAAAGTAAAAAAATCACGAAGTTAATTTAAACTTTGTGATTTTTAAAATTTGTATATCAAAAAACTTAAAAAATGTATATCAAAATTATTAAAATTTGTATATTTACTATTGATATTGATTCAAAAATAGTGTAAAATATTAACGATGGGGGAATAAGATATGTCATTAAGGAAGAAAGAATATATAAATAGATTAATTGATAAAAAAATTCAAGATTATTTAACTGTATTTGGAGCTATCAGTATTGAAGGACCAAAATGGTGTGGAAAAACGTGGGCATCATTAAACTATGCAAATAGTGCGTGCTATTTAGATGATGACGAAACGAAAGAGAAGGCAAAATTAAGTTTAGATTTAATTTTAAATGATGAAAGACCTGAATTAATAGATGAATGGAACTTGGTTCCTCAAATTTGGGATGCAGTTAGAAGAAAATGTGATGAAACGACTGATAAAGGAAATTATATTTTGACATGTTCAACGAAGTTAACAGATAATGAGCAAAAGGAGAAAATACATCATTCAGGTGCAGGAAGAATTGGAAAAATTAATATGTACACTATGAGTTTATATGAATCTGGTGATTCAACAGGAAAAGCCTCATTGAAAGATATGCTAAATGGAACATTGATAAGTCAAAATAATGATAGAATAACATTAGATCAATTAGCAAATTTAATAATTCGTGGTGGATGGCCTTCTAATCTAAAAGTAGATGAAGATAAAATAGGAATAATACCCAAAAGTTATATTGAAGCAATAATTGATAAAGACATGAATGATGATAAAGTAAGGGATAAAAGAAAAATGAATATGTTGCTAAAAAGTCTTGCAAGGAATGAATCAACAGTTGCAAGTAATAGTACATTAATGAAAGACACTAATGAAATAGAAAATAATGAAGATAGAATAGAAAGCAGAATAACGATTGATGATTACTTAAATGTATTAAATAGACTTCATATTATTGAAAATCAAAATGCATATAGTGAAAATTATCGTTCACCAGATAGAATAGGAAAGGCACCTAAAAGACATTTTACAGATGTATCACTTGCATGTGCATGTTTAGATTTAACAAAAGATAAATTGATAAATGACTTAAAAACTTTTGGTTTTATGTTTAAATCAATGTGTGAAAGAGATTTAAGAATATATATAGAGTATTTAGGTGGAAAACTATTTCACTTTAGAGATAATATTACAGGATTAGAAGTAGATTCAATTCTTGAGTTTAGTGATGGAGAATATGCAGCAGTAGAAATAAAATTAGGTTTTCATGAAGTTACTGAAGCTAAAAAGAGTTTAATGAATTTCTATAATAATATGGTAAAAAAACCAAAATTTATGTGTGTAATAGTTGGATATACAGATGTAATTGCAAAAGATCCAGAAACAGGTATTTATATAGTACCAATTACAGCACTAAAACCATAATAAGTGGAAAATAAAGCAGATAACATAATGTATCACTAAATTAAATAATATAGGTAGGATTAAAGAATATGAAAGTTAATGAATTAAGAGAAACAATAAAAAAATATAGTGAAGAAGAGAAAAGTAAAATAATAATTGAACTATACAAAAGGATTCCTAAAAGAGTAAAAGAAGATTATAATATAGATGCATATATAGTAGATGCAAATAAAAAAGTTGAAAAAGAAAGTGAAAATATAACAATAGAAAGATTAGAAAAAGAAGTTAACTTTTTTATAGAATGTGCATGGGATGACTTATATGTAAAACCAAATAAAGTAATTCCTAAAAGTGAAAGAAGTAAATGGAGATTTAAGGTAAAAACATTTTACAAACAATTAAATAGCTTTTTGCCAGAAACCATAGAAGGAAAAAAAGCTACAGATTTATTAAAAGATTTATTTAGCATTTTAAGCTTTGGAACAAATTATTTGACATTTTCAAGTTGGAACACATTTGGTGCTGTACAAGTTTCACAATCAGACTTCTTAAAAAATATTGTAGAAAGAAAATTATCAAATGGAATTACAAATGAAAATCTAAAATATTGTGTAGAATTATTAAATGTAAAATATGATCCACAGGAATATCATAGAAATTTATTATGGTCATTTGAATCATGCTTAAAAACAGTAGATGCACGTAATATGGCAATAGAGTTATTAAAAGAGCAAGAAGAAATCTGGAGGGGAAAATACCAAAAGAATAGTAACTATGAAAATGAACAATATGTCAATTATTTTGTTGAATGTATTGTAGATATTTATTTTAGATTATATGAAACAGATAAGGGAATAAGATATTTTCATAAACAGTATATAGAAAAAATTAAAGAAATTAAAGAATACATATTATTATCAAAGTTGGAAGATTTTGAACTTTATAATGAATGGATAGAAGAATATGAAAAACATATAGGAAAAATAAGTTATAGAGAGAATTTAAAAGAAAAATACAAACAAATCCTAAATTCGAGAAATAATATTTAGAAGATTTACCATATTGCACTTCATGGAAAATAATAGAAGAAAAATATCGTACAACCATATTGACAGAAAAACTAGAAATACATATAATAGAGATACCAAAAATAGATGGAAATTCTGATGAAGATGACGAATTAATAGACTGGATAATGTTTTTAGATAATCCTCATAATGAAAGGGTAAAAAGAAAAATGAAAGAAAATAATGAATTAAGAGAGGCAAATGAAAAACTAGAAGGATTAAGTAATGATGAACGTATGATACGATTAGCAGAATTAAGAGAAAAAGCAATATATGAGGAAAATACAGCAATAAATCATGCAATGAAAAAAGGCATACAACAAGGAATACAGCAGGGAGTAAAAGAAAACAAAGAAGAAATTGCTATAAAGCTATTAAAGGAAAATGTTGATATTGAATTAATTTGTAAAGTAACATCTTTAACAAAAGAAGAAATCGAAAAAATAAGAAATGAATAATAATATTTACGTTTACCGTAATAATTGGAAAAAATCAGCTTAATTTGCCAATATAGTAAAAAATTGGCAAAAGTCTGGAAAAATCTACTAAATAAACGCTTACGGAATTATGTAAAAGAGCAATATCTAAAAAAATTACATTTTTTTTCAAAAAAGTATTGCATTACAAAAATGGTATGATATAATTAGTGCATAAAATTTGAAACATAAAAGTGCGTCAGTCTCATTTTATAATGAAATGGGTATAGTACAAACGTTTAATGAATAAAACATTAAACACAAGTTACTATATTAATTTGTAATTAAGGGGGGATGGATCACCGAATGAAAGTGACGAACTTTTAAAGCAAAAATAAAATATAAGGAAGGTAATTAATATGAAAAACAATATTAACAAAAAAGTAGGGGCAACATTATTGGCAGCAGCTATCATGGCTGGAACAGCAGTAATCCCTATGTCAAACGCAGCTGTAGAAGCAGCAGCAACTAAAGCAGCAAAAGCAACAAACAAACCATCTATAGAATATAGAACACAAGTACAAGATTTTGGATGGATGCCATGGGTTAATGAAGGAGAAATGTCTGGAACAGTAGGTAAAGAAAAAAGAATGGAAACATTACAAGTTAGAATGATAAACTGTGAAGGAGTATCTTTAAAATTCTATGCACATGTTCAAGATATAGGAGATATGTGGTTTACAGATAAAGATGAATATGTTGGAACAGTAGCTCAAGAAAAAAGAGTTGAATCAATCTCAATTACATCAGAAGGATTAAAAGAAAAAGGATATAAATTACAATATAGAGTACAAGTACAAGATAAAGGATGGATGCCATGGGTTGATGATGGAGAATTAGCTGGAACACGTTTTGAAAGCAAAAGACTTGAAACAATCGAAATAGTAGTTGTACCAGTAGATGATGACTTAGCAGTAGAAAAAGCTATTGCAGTAGATACATTAGAAAGTTATGATGCGTCATTAAAAGCTACACAAGGAGAAAACTATGAAGGTATTCATACAACAATAGAAGCTGCTATAAAAGCTATAAATGATGCAACAACAGCTGAAGAAGTAAATAAACAATATGATGCAATAGTAGCAGAAATTAAGAGAATAGACAGCAATATTGAAGAAAATGCTGTAAAAAATGCTGAGGAAACAGAAGAAGCTAAAGAAAAAGCTAGAGCTAATGTTGAAGCATACAAAACAGCTGTTGCACAAGTAACAGATTTAACAGCTACAGACAAAAACATAATCAACCAAATATTAGATAATGCTTCAAAAGCAATTGAAAGTTCTGTTACAAAAACAGATGTAGAAACAGAAGATAGCGATTTATCTAGCTTATTAGAAGCATCATATACTAATGTTGCATTAATTAAAGAACAAAACCAAGCAATTGAAGAATTAAATACATATTTAGCAAATGCAAATCAAGGTATAAAAGATGTAATTAATAAAGCTATTGCCAATATTAAAGAAGATGTTTTACCAAGAGATGTTAGAACAGAACTATCAGATGCTAAAGCTATAATTAACCCATTAAAAGAAGCTCAAGAAGAATATCTAAACGAATTATCTGTATATAGAAGAGCTGTTAATGCATCAGATGCTACAAATAAAACCATTTTAATAAATGCAATTAGAAGAACAGAAACTAACATTAAAAATGCTGAATCAAAAACAGAAGCAGATAACTTAATAGCAGATTTTAGAATAGAATTTGCTAACTTTGAAGACAAAGCTAATGAAATATTATTCAATGAAGCAGTAGAAGAAGCAATTGAGACATTAACTCCATATACAAAATATGTAGCAGATAAGGACGTATTTGTTGCTAATGCTGACGATCAAACAGTTAATGATTATGTAACAGTAAAAAAATTAGCAGAAGATACAATTAAAGAATTAAAAGATATGAAAGAAGCTGGATATTTAGATGGAACAAATGATGCTGATAAAGTAAAGAAAATGGTTGGAAGAAAAGATGATCCAACAACTGAAGATAATGAGGCTTCTGGAAGAATTGAAATTTTAGAAAAAAAAATAAAAGATTTTGAAGACTCAGAAAAAGCGGCTAAAGAAGCATATCAAGATGCACGTAATATAGCAGTTGATGCATTAAATAAATATGAAGAAACTGTAAAAGGTTTAGAATTAACAGAAGTACAAAAAACAGAAATTAGCACAATGATATCAAATACAAGAGCAAAAGTAGAAAGTGTTACAACTGCAACTGAAGTATCAAATGCAATGACATTACTTGATAGCTATATGTCAAAATATTTTGGTGCAGATTCTGCAAGTGAAATACAAACAAGCCTAATTAAAAAAGCAAAAGAAAATGCAGCTAAAATATTAGCTGAATATCAAAAATCTGCAATATCATCAATTCGTACAGAAGCTGCTGGCTATGCTCAAACAATAAAAGATGGAACATATGCTAATTATACAGCTGTAAATAATGCTGTAGACTTATATAAAAATACTTTAGATGTTAAAGTTGCACAATTTAATGCAACAGAAAAACTTCTTGCATATAGATCAAAAACAGGTACTATAGGAGAAGATCAAAAACCAATAGCAACTTATGTTGATGAGCAATTAGAAATAATAAATGGAAGTACTTGTACACCAGCAGATACAGATACTGTTTCTACTTTAAAAGAAAAATTAACAAAGGTTGAATCTACATTAACAAGAGCAACAACAACAATAAAAAATGCTTTAAATATAACATCAGAAAGTGAAGCAAAAGCTTTACAAGAAGCACGTGAAAATGCTTATGCAGTAGTTAATAAATATATGGAACTTGCAAGTGAATTAAGAAATACAGAATTAGTAAGTGATTTAGCTGATTTTAATGCACAAATAAGAAAAGAAACAGAAGTATCTACAATAAAAGCTATGGTAGCTACAAATGGAGATGTAGAAAACTATATTGAAAAATATTATAATGTGTTCTATACACAATATGTAGCAATTAATAGTAAAGATTCAAATATTACAGTAGGAAATGCTAGTAACTTAGTTCCTTTAGCAAGAATGTTAGATACTAAGAAAGAGAGTGCAGATTTTGCTAAATATCAAGCAATTGCAACAGACGCAGAGAATAATATTAAAGATTTAAGCAAAATGACAAAAGATGACACAGACGAATATGTTTATATTGCAAGAATATTAACTGAAACAGCTGCAAAAGTAGCAGAAGTAGATGCTAAAGTAGCAGTAGTAGAAACTTACAAAACAGCTAGAATAAATGCAATTAAGACTTTAGAAGCTACAGATGCTAACACAGATGTAGATACAGATGTATCAGCAAAAGAAAATGTTTACATTGAAAAAGTAAAAGCAATTTCTTTAGATGATTGTACAATTACAAAAACAGTAAATGAAGATAAAACAGTAACTTATACAGTAACAAAATGTGCTAAATTAGATGCTATTATGAAAGAAGCTGGAGACGCTTTTGGAAAAGTAGTTAACGTAGCAGAAAATGGAGATGTTACATTTGTAGATAAAAAGTAAATGTGTATCACATAAACCACAAAGGATGAAAGTCAATAGTTGGGGTGGAAAACTTTTAAAGTTTTCTGCCTCAGCTTT
>CANOGC010000022.1 GCA_947565445.1 uncultured Clostridium sp.
ACTTTGGGACATTTTTAAAAGTTACTACTTAAGACATTATCATAAATTAATCATAGAGTGAAGAGTTGAATTCGCTATAGTACTTGAAAATTATATAAATTTATAGTACAATATAAAAAGAGTAAATTGAATGGTCGCGTATAGCAAGGCCGTGAGGCAGCGTACGAGGAAAGTCCGGGCTCCATAAGAGCAAATGATGCTGGATAACGTCCAGTGGAGGAAACTCTAAGGAAAGTGCAACAGAAAATAACCGCTATGTTAAGATTAAGGGCTCCCGCAAAACGTAGTTTTGTGGGAAAGAGGAAGAGCAATGGAGAAATAAAATTAATCGAATTTATTCGATTAATTGATTTCGAAATTTGCTCTGACATAGCAAGGATGAAAAGGCGAGGTAAGAGCTCACCGCAGATATGGTGACATATTTGGTCAGTGTAAACCCCATCTGGAGCAACATCTTGTAATTCCAAGAAGGCTAAGATGCTCTTTCATCTTCTTGGTTTAGGTGGCTTAAGACACATAGTAATATGTGTAATAGATAAATGACCATTCTAGACAGAACCCGGCTTACAGATTTACTTATTATATGAAAACAGATAGGCAAAACCTATCTGTTTTCTGTGTATTGCAAATTTATGAAAACTCATCTTTATTCCCATTCAATTGTTGCAGGTGGTTTTCCTGTTATATCATATACAACACGATTAACATGGTCTACTTCATTTACAATTCTACTAGATACTTTTTCTAATATTTCATATGGGATTTTACTCCAAACAGCTGTCATAAAATCTGATGTAGTTACTGCACGAAGAGCAATAGTATAATCGTAAGTTCTATCATCTCCCATAACACCAACGCTTCTTAAATTAGTTAAAACAGCAAAATATTGATTAATTTCTTTATCTAAATTAGCAAGTTTAATTTCTTCTCTAAAAATAGCATCAGCATCTTTTAAAATATTTAATTTATCATCTGTAATATCTCCAATTACACGAATAGCTAGCCCTGGTCCAGGGAATGGTTGTCGATATACTAAATTTTCTGGAATATCTAATTCTAGTCCAGTTTTACGAACTTCATCTTTAAATAAATCACGTAAAGGTTCAACAATTTCTTTAAAATCAACATAGTCTGGAAGACCACCAACATTATGATGACTCTTAATAGTAGTTCCTTTTCCTAAACCACTTTCAATAACATCTGGATAAATTGTTCCTTGTACTAAATAATCAACTGTTCCAATCTTTTTAGCTTCTTCTTCAAATACACGAATAAACTCTTCACCAATTATTTTTCTCTTTGTTTCAGGATCTGTAACACCAGCAAGCTTTGCTAAAAATCTATCTTTTGCATTTACACGAACAAGGTTAATATCAAACTGATTTCTAAAAATTTCTTCTACTTCATCACCTTCATTTTTACGAAGAAGACCGTGGTCAACAAAAATACATGTTAGATTTTTTCCAATTGCTTTATGTATAAGAATTGCTGCAACAGAAGAATCTACACCACCAGATAGGGCACATAAGGCTTTTTTATCACCGATTTTTTCTTTTAATGTTTTAACTGTTTCTTCTACAAATGAAGACATTTTCCAATCTCCGCTACAACCACAAATATTAAATAAGAAATTTCTAATTATATTAGTTCCATTTACAGTATTATTTACTTCTGGATGAAATTGAATAGCATAAAATTTCTTTTCGGCATTTTCCATAGCAGCAGTAGGGCAAGATGCTGTTCTTCCAATTACTTTAAAACCATCTGGTACTTGTGAGACAAAATCAGTATGGCTCATTAAGCAATCATTTTTATCTTCAAATCCTTGAAATAGTAAAGAAGAGTTATCGATTTCTACAGGAAGTACACCATACTCACGTTTATCTGCTCTTGTAACAGTTCCTCCCATAACATGAGTCATAAGTTGCATACCATAGCAAATTCCTAAAATAGGAATACCAAGTTCAAAAATTTTAGGGTCACACATCTTAGCATCTTCTACATATACACTAGAAGGTCCACCTGTAAAAATAATCCCTTTTGGATTTTTCTCTTTAATTTTTTCAATAGAAATATCATAAGGCACAATTTCAGAATATACATTACATTCTCTAACACGTCTTGCAATTAATTGATTATATTGACCAAAAAAGTCAAGAATTAAAATCGTTTCATTTCCTTTCAATATTTTATCCTCCTAAATTACAAATTTATATATATTTTAGCACGATTTTCCAAAAAAGTACAGTTTTATTTCTCTTTTTGTATTGAAATCATAGTAAACTCATGATATACTACTTATAAGCGACAATAAAGTTATGTAAACGGAGGTATTTATTATGTATAAGAAAAAACAATCTTTTAAACTAAAAGATTATCGGAAAATTAAGTCAAAAATCACTAAAATTGAAATAGTTGATGATGGCAAAATCGAAATACATTTTGAAGGAGGACACAAACATACCTTTAACAAAGATGTTCACGGATTATTTAATAGGTTAGTTAATATAAAAGAAGGAGACGAGGTTGTATTAATAATAAAATACTCTAAAATAATAGCTGTGGAATTTTTCTAAGTTATAAAACAAAAAACTAATACTTTTTATACGGTATTGGTTTTTTGTTTTTTATAATAACCTATTTGAACCAGGTGGCAAAATTTACATAATTTCATAATATATTATAAGACTTAAAAAGAGAGGAGGCTATATATATTGAAATTAGAAGGTAAAAAGGTCGGTTTTGCTATGACTGGTTCTTTTTGTACATTTAAAAGCACTATTCCAAAAATAAAAGAGATTGTAAAAGAAGGAGCAGAGGTTGTTCCTATTATGTCTTTTAACGCATATAACTTAGATACTAAATTTGGAAAAGCAAAGGATTTTATTGATGAAATAGAAGATATTACAGGTAAAAAAATTATTCATAGTATTCCAGATGCAGAACCAATTCGGACCTAAAAAAATGACAGATATTATGATTATTGCACCATGTACAGGAAATACTATTGCAAAATTAGTAAATGGTATTACAGATACACCTGTAACAATGGCTGCAAATGCCCATCTAATGTGATGGCAGAAAACAGGATATCAGATGATAATAGCTTTATAGATAGAGAAATAGAATTAGATTGTAAGCAAGTAAGTAAAATATTTAAAAAAATGAAAGACAAAGGTATTTTTAATAAAAATATTCACTATGACGATTATATAGAGCCTTCAAAAGAACTCTTATATTCAAAAGATTTTATGGATGTTATTAAATATTATAGATTATTGAAAAGAAAAACCAAAAGTGAAATTGCTATTAAAGTTGGAATAGATGATGAAACTTATAGAGAATATGAAATTAAGAAAAATGAAATACAAGATTGGAAAATTGCAGACAAGCTTATTAAAGCATTAGAAATAGAAAATGAAGTAAAATTACCAGATTATTTTAAAATTAAGAGAAGTTATCCGTTAGATAAAGTTAAAGAGATTATTGACAAAGAAGGTAAAAAGAACTTTTCAAAGGAAACAGGCATTAGCATTCAAACCATAAATAGTTGGAATCAAAAAAATGCTCCAAAATCTCTATCGACATATACATATAAAAGAATGCAAGATTTTTTTAAAAATCATAAAATACCATATTAAGAGCCTATGGCTCTTTTTTTGCAATTTATCTAAGTAAGAATAAAAAAACCACAGAATCGATTCTCGTGTGAATAAGGAAAGGGTGAGAGGACATGTTTAGATAGTAAAATAGAGTAGAATATAAAACAATATATAGTAAAAAAAGAAATGGAGGAATTCAAATTGAAATATAAAAGATATTTTTTAACAAGTGAAAGTGTTGCAGAAGGACATCCTGACAAAGTAGCTGATTTAATATCAGATTCTATTTTAGATGAGTGTTTAAAACAAGATAAAGAATCAAGAGTTGCAGTAGAAACTCTAATTACAGGAAATAGAGTTATAGTAGCAGGAGAAATAACAACAAATGCTACATTAGATATTGAAGGATTAGTAAGAGAAAGATTAAAAGAAGTAGGATATGATGATGCAAAAACTACAATGGATTATAGAACATGTGAAATAGAGCAATACATTAAGAAACAAAGTAATGACATAGCAATTGGAGTAAATAAAGGTGGAGCAGGAGATCAAGGAATTATGTTTGGCTTTGCCTGTGATGAAACAGAAGAATATATGCCATATCCAATTTATCTTGCTCATAAAATTACAAAACAATTAGCAAAAGTAAGAAAAAATGGAGAAATAGATTATCTCAAAGCTGATGGAAAGGCTCAGGTAACAATAGAATATGTTGATGATTTTCCAATTAGGGTAGATAGTATTTTAATTTCTGCACAACATCTAGAAAATATTGATATACATATGATGCAAAAAGATTTAATAGAAAAAGTAATTTTGCCAGTTCTTGATCCTGATATGCTAGATTTTGAAACCAAATTTTTTATAAATCCTACAGGAAGATTTGTAATTGGAGGAGCAATTGGAGATACGGGATTAACTGGTAGAAAAATTATTTGCGATACTTATGGTGGAATTGCAAGACATGGAGGGGGAGCTTTTTCTGGAAAAGATTCAAGTAAGGTAGACAGAAGTGCGTGTTATATGGCAAGACATCTTGCTAAAAATGTTGTAGCAAATGGAATGGCAAGAAGATGTGAAATACAATTAGTATTTCCATACACAGAATTTAAAGGTGGTAAAGCAATTCATAATAAAGAAATAAATAGGATTCAGCTAATTTTTAATGGAAAACCTGATGAAAAAATTAGAAATGAGTTAAAACATAATGGATTTCATTGGTCTAGGAATGAAGGTGCTTGGCAAAGAGAATTTAATAAAAGAACTATATATGTAACTAATTATTTAATAAAAGATGTATTAAATAATGAAAATATAAAACAAGATGAAGAAGGTGAAGAATTTGAATAGACTACAATTATTTAAAGAAATGTATGAAATGTCTACTCAAAATCTGCTTTGTTATTCAAAAGATTATTTAATGACAAAACCACAACCACAATTTATTAAAGAATGGAAAAGAGAACATGAAAAAGTTGAATTATTAAAAGTAATAATTGCAGAGGAAAAGCAAAAAGGAGAAATAAGATAATGAGTTTAATAATGAAATTGAATATAGTAAATAAGCATGAATATGAAGAAAACGAGGATTATAGAGAAATTATAATTAAAATTCCAAAAGAAACCGAAAAATTAGAAAGAGATTTTAGATATTTAGGATTAGACTATAATAATTTATCAATTCAAGATACTCATGTATTAGAATGTGAAGTAATAGATACAGAAGATCCACAATTTTCTGCAACAATGTCAGCAAAAATGTCAAATATTATTGCTAGAGCTAATGAATTAGGTTGGACATCGCCATATCAAGATATAAAAGCAATATTTAAGATTATAAATAATCTAACAGCTGAAGATAGAGACAAGCTATTAGCAATATTAGAAACAAAAAAAGAAGATATTTTAAATATAAAAGATGCAATAAAATTTGCTAATAATATTGATTGTTTTGAATTAGTTGTAGCTGATGACGAGGAAGAGTTGGCTAGGCGTTTAATCTATAATGGTGATATAGATATAGAAGATTTAATGGATTATGCAGATTTATATAGACTAGGACAAGAATATGCAGATGATAAAAATATGAAAAAAACAGCAAAAGGATATTTAAAACAAGAATGTTATTTAAAAAATAAAATAAGAAAAGAGGAGGAAGAGGAGTTTGAATAATAATCAAGTAGTAACAATAAGTGATATAAGAGAGGCAACTTATGATGCTAATTTAGATACAGAATATCGAGAAGCAATGGCTCATGCTTTAATGAATTTAGGATATGTAAGTGATTCTCCATTAAATTTGTCTTTTGGTACACCTGAACAACGAAAGGAAATAAAAGAAGTTGAAGAAAGACCATTAAATTCTAATCAAATAAGTGAGATAATACACTTAATGATGTACGAAATGAGAAATGATTTTCAATATGGAAGATTCAAACCTGTTGCACTAGAGTTTTTGGATATTTCAGAAAAAATGAAAAATATGAATGTAAAAAATAAAAACCAAAATGTTACAAAAGAAAAACCAAAATGTAACATTCATGATGCATTTGGAACTATGATTGAAATAATGGGTTTAGCATCAAAAACATTAAAAGCAAATAATATGATTGATGAGTCAAGAGAAATGTTGGAGAGAGCAACAAAAACATATAGTTATGATGAGGCATTTGATGTTATAAATGAATATGTAGAAACTATTGATAGAAGTAAAGAGCAAGAAGAGGAAGAAGAGTTCGAATAGAAAGAGGTGATCAAAATAGAAGAAAATAAAAGAAAACCAAAGTGTCATTTAATTGGAGAAGATGGAAATATTTTTAATTTAATGGGTATTGCATCAAGAACATTAAAAAGAAATGGAATGCAAGAAGAGGCAAAAGAAATGTGTGATAAAATTACTAAGTCAGGAAGTTACGATCAGGCATTAGCAATTATAAGCGACTATGTTGAAGTAACCAGTAGAGAAGAAATAGAAGAAGATGACGAAGAATATGAATAAAATAGTGCAAATGCAGAGACGTCTCAATGACCACTCTGTTTTTTTATAGCACCCAGCTAAAAGCCACGCTTTTAGGCAGTTTGTGGGCGAGGGGAGGTCGCCCTGATCCTGCAAAATTGCCTGAAGGCAATTTTGATCTGTACAGGAGGAAAAAATGGAGAAGAAAAAAGGCGAAGAAGAGTTAGACAAAGTAACAATAAGACTTCCAAAAAGTAAGAAAGAAATGCTTATAAAAGTAGTAGAAAAAAGTTCTTATAATAGCATTTCAGAATTAGTTAGAGCAGGAATTGATAAAGAGTTAAATCTGCAAATATATAGAGATAATTTAGATTTTATAATTAAAGAATTAGACAAAATGATTGATGTAAAACTAGATCCATTCATAAAATCTCAAAGAAAAATAAATGCAAAGCATTTGAGAACAAGTGCTATAAATACGTATTTACATGGAGAAGTATTGCATAGACTACTTGGAGATGATATGCATAAGAATTTTATTAGTATTTTAAATAATGCACGTAAAAAAGCTAATTATTATATTAATCACGATACAAAAAATATGACAGAACAAGACTTATATGATTTTTATACGATAGGAGAAATATATAGAAATGAGTAATTTAATATTTCTTTTTGAAGCATTTAATCCAAATAAGAGAACTACATTTTTTAAGCATAAAAATTACACAAATTACATTGCTTATAGTGAATATGCAATAAGAAATCCCAATACTATACATGGCTTATTTGGAAAAATAAATGAATTTCCTAATATACAAGAAATGGATAATATAGAACAAGTAAATAATCATATAACTGAATTAGCAAGAAATAAAGTTCCAATATATAGAGTTACTTTATCATTAGAAGAATATGATGCTATCAGATTAGGGTATGACAAACAAGAAAAATGGAAGGAATTATTTGAAAGTAAGTTAGTAAGTCTTGCAGAAAAAATGAATATAAAATACGAAGATTTACAATATATAGGAGCAGTCCATTTGGAAAGTGGACATCCACACTTGCAGGTTATGGTTTGGAGCAAACAACGATACAAAATGAACTATTATATTGATTATGGAAGAATAAATAAAATGCGAGATGAGTTTACAAATGCAATATTTAGAGAGGATTTGATTCAGTTATATAATGAAAGAGATATAGCTAAGAAAGGACTTATTGAAAAAAATAGTTTTTTACAGAAGTTAAAAAATATAAATTCAGATCCAAAATTTCAAAAAGATATAATGCAATATAGAAGGGATTTTACAAATAAAAAAATAATGAAGAAAACTTTTAAGGATGAAGAGTTAGAAAAACTAGTAAAAGAATTATTTCTACTAAAAGAACAATTAAAACAAACAAATGGAAGTATTAAATATCAGTATCTAAAAAGGTATCCTGATATTATAAAGCAAGTGGATTGTATATCTAAAACGATTATAGATATGTCGTTAGAAACTAAAATAGAAATAGAAAAGTATATTTTAGCAAAGCAACAAATTGTGTCGTTTAAATATCAAGATCAAGAAAAAATTGCAAAAGCACAAGAGTCAGAAAAGCAAAAAGCAGAAGAAGAAATATTGAAACTAATAGGAAATCAAATATTAAATTTTGAAAGAGTATTACTAAATGAACATGAGGAATATTCAAACATTAGATATATCAATTACAGTAGAGATTTAATTTGGAAAGTTTTCGATTGCATCTATTTTTCTACTAGGCAAGAAGAAAAATATGCTAAAAGATATGAGTTTAATTATAAAAAACAACTGTCAAAACAAGCTAAAAAAGATTTAGCAATAAAGAAAGCAAATAGTTCATCTTTTAATTGGGAAGATGATATATAAAGAAGGTGATAAAAACAAATACATATAAGGTATTTAATAGAAAATGAAAAGAAATTAATGAATTTTCTAAATTCTTTGCTTTTAAAAATCAGAAAATATATAATGTAAGGAGCTTTGCAATTAAATATTCAGTAAAAAAATAAATACAAAATTCTACAAAAATCCATGTTTATATGATATAATAATATATATACGTTGTGGAGTACGTAAAAAAATGGGGAGATTGTACTAAAAGAACTATAGTAAGTTATATAGAACAAGCAAAAGCATCTATTTAACGAGTTTTTTTGAAGAATATAACTGTTAGTTGAAATCTAGATTTATTTGTTGCACAATATAAATCCGATTGTGAGCATTATATTTCAATTTTAACAGAAAATAATTAAATATATTGTATATATATGATATATTGCTATACAAATTAATAGTAAATACAAGGAGAAGATATAAAAATGTTAGTTTATTTAGATACCAATGTTTATAAAGGTGCTAATTATAGATTTGATAATAATAACATGAGTACTTTACAAAATCTTGTAACTGAAAGAGAAGTTACAGTGTTATATACAGATGCAACTATCGGTGAGGTAAAAGATCATATTGAATCGGACATTAAAGTTGGTGTAGCTAAATATAACAATACTTTACGTAAAGATATACCAATGTTAAATAATGGGTATATATATCCTATACATGAATTGGATAGTGATGAGGCTATTAGAAAAGTTAAACAGAAACTAGAGCAATTTATGGAGTTAAAATCTGTAATAAAAATTCCACTTAATCCATTAGATGCAGACAAGCTTTTTGAAGATTATTTTTCAAAAAATCCACCATTTGAAAATAAAAAACCATGTGAGTTTAAGGATGCTATAATGATAAATGCTGTAAAAAATTATCAAAAGAAGATAGGAAAGCAAATCTGTATTGTATCAAATGATGGAGGATTTAGAAAAGCTTTTAATGGTTATAGTGATTTTAAAACTTTTAATTACTTGAGTCAATTTTTAAAGTATTATGCTGACAGTAAAGAAGAATTGAATAAAGCGACAAATTGCATTGAAAGATCAATTAAAGAAGGTGAATTTAATGATGCAATTAATAAATATGTTGATATTTGTGATATATGTATGAGTGATTATCAACAATACGATATTGAAGATAAAGAAATTGAAGATATATCTATTGAATTGCTATATATAGAAAAAACAGAAGATAAATTTTATGCTATATTATCTTTTGAAGTAAGTATGGAATTAGAAGTTTCTTATCGTGATGAAGATAGGTCTTATTTCGACAAAGAAGATGATAGATATCTTTTTGAAAACTATATTAAAGAAAAGCAAAAGCATAAAGCGAATATAGAATTGAAGTTTTATTGTGATATAAAAAAAGATGATAATAATGAACTCGTATTAGAAGATTTTGAAGTTATTACGGATAAATATATGAGAATCATAGATTTAAATGATTTTACTAAGATTAGCAGTTATAGATTAAGCACAACTTATGATGATGAATCAGACCCAGAATTTTGTAGTCAATATAGCAGAGAAGGAGGTTATAAAAGTGGTTATGGAGAATGTCCAATTTGTGGCTTTAAAATTCCACTTGAACATATGGAATCTGGTTTTTGCGAAAAGTGTGCTCATGAAAAAGATTAATAGGTAGTAAAATTATATTCTAGTGAAAAATATTTTACTAAGCTTAGAGCATTTACAAAAAAGTAGATGTTCTTTTAGGAGGAATATAGAGAATTCCAATAAAGGAGAATAAAAATTAATAGAAGAATATTAATTATAGTAGCAATTATATTTAGCATATTTGTGTGTTCTTATTTTTCAGTAAGTCTACACTTTATACTAAGTAAGGATTTTGAAAGTTTATTAAATATGGATGCTATATCAATTATTAATACATTAGTTACAGAGAAGAAAGTATTAGCGATTTTTTGCGTATTAGAATTGATGGTAGTGTCTTTTTTAATTTTATTTACTAATGGTACAAAAAATATATATCATAGCAAGAAAGTAAAACTGACAGATAAGTTAGAAATACCAACACCAATTCGGAGATGGACAACATGGTACATCATGGTGGTTACAGAAAAATGACTATGACAAAGTATTTAAACACAATACTATAAATAGGAATAACCAATATAATAAAATTTCTCTTAATTCAGGTGGAATTATAACAAATTTTGAAAGAACAAATGAAGTAGAAAAAATCCATTTTATAGATGATAACTTGCATGTATTATTAATAGGAAGTTCAGGCTCAGGAAAAAGCAGGTCAATACTAATTCCAAGTATCACAATGTTAGGATTAGCAGGAGAAAACTTATTTATTAGTGATGTTAAAGGGGAATTATATTTATATACTGCAAAAAAATTAAAAGAGTTAGGCTACAATGTTATTGCATTGGACTTTATCAATTTTCTAAAAAGTAATCATTACAATTACTTGGATTTAGTAATTAATGCAGTAGAAAAGGATGATATTCCACTTGCTGAAAGTCTAGTTAATGATATTGTTAATGTATTAGTTGAAAAAAATGATAAGACATAACCTATTTGGGTTAATGGTGAAATGAGTGTTATTAAAACAGCAATAATGGCTGTAGTATTAGAAAATAAAGGTAAAAGAGAATATCAGACATTAACAAATGCTTATTATTTTGTAGCAGAGATGTTCAAAACTAATGAAGATGGAGAGATGCTAATTGATAAGTACATGAAAGATAAGAATGCAAATGATCCAATAAAAAAGTTTTTTGCAGTAGCAGGAACAGCACCATCTAAAACTAGAGGAAGTTTTGTCGCTGCAGCACTTTCTACATTGCAAATGTTTGTTAGTGAATATGTTGCAGATACTATACAGAAATCAGATTTTGATTTAAGAGATTTTGCAAAGAAAAAAACGGCAATATATATTTTATTAAGTGACGACAAATTAACATACCATAAACTTCGGAAGCTTATTAGTACAGCAGTTATATACTGCTATTGTAGATATTAGTAGAGAAGAAGGTGGAGAACTACCCATAAGGATGAACTTTATTTTAGATGAGTTTGCAAACTTTACAAAAATAGAAACATTTCAGTCTATGCTAACAGTTTCTAGAAGTAGAAATTGCAGATTTGTTATTGCACTTCAAAGTTTCGGGCAATTAGAAGAAAAGTATCGGAAAAGAAGGAACACAGAACATTTTAGATAACTGTGCTTGGATATACTTAAAATCAAGTAATATTGATACGGCAACTAAAATTTCAGACAAACTACGGCACATATACAGCACAAAGCTATGGAGAAAGTAGTAATACAAATATAAAATATAACAATTCAAGTAGCAGTATGAGTTTAATTTCACGAAAACTCTTAACGCCTGATGAAGTATTAAAAATTGAAAGTCCATATATTTTAGTTATGATAGCAGGTAAACCACCTGCTCTTTTAAATGTACCAGACATTAGTAAAATGTATTTTAATAAACTAAATGGAATGGGAACAAAAGAGGAAAACCAAAGGTTAAGAATCGAAAGAGAAAATGCAAGAGAAGTAAGAAAAATATCTAAATCAAAAATATGGAATATTTGGGACAAAGTAAAAAATGATGAATTTGATTTAGATAAAGAAGATGAAAAAGTAGAAACACTTAGAAAAAATTGGCAAGTGAATGGAACAAGAAGGGAGAATGTAGAAATTGAAAAAAGAAACAACGAAGATGATAATTAGAATAAGTGTAAAAGTTATATTATGTGTTATTTTGTTATTTACATTTCAACAAGTAGTTCATGCAGGTAGTTTTGAAAGTACAAAATTAGTAACAGGTACAAAAAGCTTAGCAGAGGCAATTATTAGTTGGTTAACAGGTATAGGAATCACAATTTGTGGAGGATATTTTATATACTATGTCTATTGTCTAAAAACTAATGATGAAGGAGAGCGAAGAAGAAATATTCAAAACATTAAAACTACATTAATAAGTATGGTATTAATAACTTGTGGTTTAGCACTTATTGATGTAATTCTTGGATTCTACAAGTAGGAAAGAATAGTGATTCTTTCTTTTTAGGTAGGTGATGCCAAGTGGCAGACATGCTTGTAGAATTAATACAAAAATTTATTTATGGCTCAGAGGCAACATTAAATTCGCTTTTTAAGTCAATGGTAAATCTAGTATTTTTTATAGAAAGAGAATTAAATGCAATACAAGTGCAAGGAGGCTCTAAGATAGATTTTAATGGAATCTATCAAGTTATTTTTAGTTATGCATGTTTTATATTAGTAGTTGTCTTTATAAGTAAGCTAATAAAAACATATTTTTTACATGATAATGGCGATCCAGAGAAAAATCCAATTCATTTAGTAATTGGCATGTTAAAAGCAGTTATTGTAATGATATGTTTCAAAGAAGTATATGACATTTTTGTTGGTATTACATCTAGTTTACTAAGTAGCATTTTAGGTGCAATGCCTGTTCAAACGGTTAGTTTAGCAGAGGCTTTAAGTAATAACATAGCAGGAGGCATTTTTACAGCAATTGCCTGTTTAGTATTACTTATAACTTGGTTGATATTAATTTGTCAATTCATTATGAAACGGCATAGATATGTTACTTATGAGAATGGGGATTCCATTTGCTACAATACGGACTTTTAAATTCAGACGAAGGTGTATTTCCTGAATATGTTAGAGGCTTTTTGATGACAGCTTTTACATTAGTAATACAATTATGCATGATGAATTTATCAATATTAGTAACAATAAATGGACATCTAATTTATGGAATAGCGATTGGGGTTATAGCTGTTAATACACCGACAATATTAG
Source organism: uncultured Clostridium sp. (assembly GCA_947565445.1). Lineage (GTDB taxonomy): Bacteria > Bacillota > Clostridia > TANB77 > CAG-508 > RGIG8482. The sequence goes on from CANOGC010000022.1 coordinate 13,287, forward strand.
GAAAATATATGGTAAAGCCAAACGGAAGTATTATAAATTCAGCAGGTAATACAGCAAGAAATATCAGAGCATTACTTCCAAGAGGAAGGAGGAGATAAAAATAGAAACATTGCAAGAAATTATACGAGTATTAAGAAATGTAGGAATCACAATTGGTGGAATTACATTTCTTATTTTTATAATAAAAATGGGAGTTGATCCTGATGGTAAAGCAAGATATATAAAACTTGCTAAAAATACAGTTATAGCAAGTATATTAATTACACTATCATTAACTTTGCTAGAAATACCAAAGAATTATTTTGGAAGTCCTGTTGGTATAGCTGATGAAGAAGTTGGCGAAGTAACCATTGCAAAAATTGAAGATAAAGATTGTCAAGGTAGAGAAACTGTAAATATAGATGGTAAAAGATTTGTAGTAACAGATACAAATAAAAAACTTGCATCAGTTTCAGATAATGAAACTTTAAGTGAGGCAGTTGGTATATATATAGGAGGCAACATCATAGAAAATGTAAGCTATTTACGACCATTTAATGAATGTCAGGGATTTTTCAAAGGCTTTTATGCAAAAATTGAATATTTTAGAGATGCAGATGGATATATATTTCCATTTAATTTTACATATAACCAATACTTAAGCCATAAAAGTGAAGCTCGGTCGGAGGAGGTATTGTAGGTGGAAGATAAAAGGAAGATTAATATACCATCACAAATCAGGCTAAAAACTGAATTCTTTGAAGGGTATGGAGTAGAAGAGCTAATAAAGACCATGATTGTTTTAGGGATATCTTGTATAATTGCATATATTATATATCTTTTTATAAGAGTAACATTAATATCTACTCTATTGGTTATTGGCTCTGTTGTCATTGCTGTTGTATTCTTAACTAAGAATAGAAACAACTTTTCAATGGCAGATAATATAATAAATATTATAAAATATGAACTTATGCAGAAGAGGTATAAGTATGAAAGGGGTAATTTTAATAAAACTGAAACAACGAACAAAAACATTAAATGAATTTTTAAATATAAAGAATATAAAAGATACCTATTTATATACAATAGATGGACATGTGATGCTATTTATGAAGATATTTCCTGTTAATACAGATTTATTTTCAGAAGAGGAATTAATAAACAAGATGGATAGTATGAGTATTGAGTTTTGTAATGAGCAAAATCCATATACAATTTTTGTAATTCCACGAAAAGTAGATATTGCAGATTTTATAAATGAGCAACAAGAATTAAAGAAAAGCTTACAAGACGATGTAAGTATTCAAATAGTAGAAAAGAGGATTATATTTACACATGAACTTGTTGCAGATAAAAACATTATAGAAAATGAATTTTATTTGTGTATATGGTGTAGAGAAGGAGAAAATGCAGAAGAAAATCTAATTAAAAGAGCAAACAATTGGAAACAAAGATTCAAAAATTGTGATTTTGATACAGAAGTATTAACAAAAACGGAACTTATTTTAATGATTAAAAGTTTTACAATTCCAGAGTTTGCTAGAAAAGAAGATACGGATTATAGCGATAATATCGTAACAATAAGGAGAAAAATTTGCTAGAATACAATAAAATATACAACATGGATTGTATGGAGGGCATTAAACTATTAGATGACAATAGTATTGACTTAGTTGTTATAGATCCACCATACAAATTAAATTTAAATAAAGTGAGAAAAACAAATACATTTAATAATTACGCTAATGAACTTTTAGAATTAAAAGATGGTTTTGATTTAAAAGTATTAGATTTATTAATACAAAAGATGAAGAAAATTAATATATATATTTATTGTTCTAAGAGACAAGTAAAAGAATTGTTGGATTACTTTATGAGCAAAGGATGTAATTATGAATTACTTACTTGGCACAAGATGAATCCAAGTCCACTTACAAATAATAATTATTTACCAGATACAGAATACATAGTTTTTGCAAGAGAACGAGGAGTTAGACTAAATGGTAATTACCATACTAAAAGAAAATATTATATTTCAGGAACTAATCTAGTTGATAAAAAGAAATATAAACATCCAACAATAAAACCATTACCACTTATAGAAAATCACATAGAAAATTCAAGTAACCCCAATGATGTAGTATTAGATTGTTTTGCAGGATCAGGAACAACACTTGTTGGGGCAATAAATAAAGGTAGAAGATTTATTGGATTTGAAATTAATGAGGAATATTTTAAAATTGCTGAAAAGAGGATAAAAGAGGCATTAGAAAAAAAGGCAGGTGAAGAAAATTGAAGAAAGAAGAAACAAATTACGAACTAATAGATTTAATTACACCAGTTGGAGGATTAGATTTTGAGAGAAATAAAATATATTTTGGAAATCGTTTTTGCAAAGTATATACAATAGCTCATTACCCATCTAATGTCGAAATGAAATGGCTTGGAAATTTGGTAAATAATATAGGTGCTATTTTCAGTATTAATATTGAGCCAACAGATAATACAGAAATGATTGATAATTTAGATTCAAGGATTAGAGATGCATCAGGACTTGCAAAAATTGCGAAGAATGAATCTAGCAGACAATTAAAAGAAAAGGAAATAGAAGAGGCAAGTGAAATTATAAGTAGAATGATAGAAAATAATGAAGTTGTTTCATACTTAACGATTTATATACTTGTATCTGCTGAGGAAGAAGTGGAACTACAACGAAAATGTAAAGAAGTAGAGATGGAAATGCAGCGACAAAAAATAAAAATAAGACATCTAACAAACTATATGTTAATGGATGGATTTAAGGCAGTTGCACCATTTTTTACCATACAGACAGAGCTTAGTAAAAATTTTAAAAGAAACATATTAACAAGTACATTTACAGGAGGATTTCTATTTAATACAGAAACATTCATTGACGAGAAAGGATATTACTGGGGAATAAGTCAAAATGGTGGTATTATTATCTTTAATATATGGAAACAGGACTTAGGAAGAACAAATAGTAATATGATTGTTGTTGGCTCATCAGGCTCAGGCAAGAGTATGGCAGTAAAGCATATGATTATAAATGAACTTCCCACAACACGCCAATTGGTAATAGATCCTGAAAATGAATATGCACATCTTTGCAAAAGTTTAAAAGGAAAAATAATAGCTTGTGATGGAAGTAAGGAAGGTGTACTAAATCCACTGCAAGTTCGTAATAATCAAGATGATGAAACTGGAAAAAATGCTTTATCACTTCATTTTCAATTCTTGCAGACATTTTTCCAAATATTATATCCATCATTAACAGAAATAGAATTTTCAAAGCTAGATTTAGTTTTGGAGGAACTATATAAAAAGTTTAACATAAATCAAGATACAGATATAAGCCAATTAAAAAATACAGATTTTCCAATATTGGAGGATTTGTATTTTTTAATGGAAAAGAAAAACAAAAAGAATCAAGATGAGATATTAGAAAAATTACTTGCATTGATTAGACCGATTTGTATTGGACAAGCGAGTGGAATATGGAATGGTTATACTAATGTTGAAGTAGATACAAAACTTACAGTATTTAATACATCGACAATGCAAAAGTTTCAAATCCAATATAAAAGAGCTCAGTATTATAATATTCTTTCATATGCTTGGGACATTTTAAGTAAAGATTCAAAAGAAAGAACAATGTTAATAGCAGATGAGTGTCATATATTAGTTGATCCAAATATTCCACAGACTTTGGAGTATGTAAGATATATAAGTAAGATGGCTAGAAAGCATAATAGTAGTATTGTTGTTGTAACACAAAGCATAGAAGATTTCTTAAATGAGAAAATTCGATTATATGGTCAAAGTTTACTTACTAATAGTACATATAAATTATTCTTTAAAACAGATGGAAAAGATTTAAAAGATATTGTAACAACATTTAAATTAACAGAACAAGAAGAAAAACTAATATTGAATGCAAATGTTGGTGAATGTTTGTTCATGGCAGGAATTAGAAAACTATATATAATGTTTAAATTGTTTGAATATGAGTTAGAAATGATAGATTCAAAATTTGTAAAGGACAGAGATTATGCGTAGTAAACTAGGAGTTATTATAGGAATTATAATATTTATATTTATATTAATTCTTGGCTGTACTTATACAAATCAATTTGTTTCATCTAATAGTAGTAATAAAAAAACAAATACAATAGAACAAGCAGAAATTATATATAAAGGAAAATTAGCAATGCCAATTGAAAACTTTATTACAACAACAAGTAAATTTGGATATAGAGATCCAATATATAAAGATGGGGTTCAAATTTCAGGAGGAAAACTGCATTCAGGATTAGATTTATGTGGTAGTTTAGGAAGTAGAGTCATGGCTGTAAAAGATGGCGAAGTAACCTACGCAGGATGGCAAAGTGGGTATGGTAATTGTGTTGAAATAAAGCATATTGATGAACAAGGAAACATATTTTACAGCTTTTATGGTCACATGAGAGATAATTCACTTTGTGTTCAAAACGGACAAAATGTAATAACAGGACAAGTTTTAGGAACACAAGGTAGTACAGGAAATTCTACAGGAGACCATCTACATTTTGAAATCAGGACAGAAAATAAAGAAAAGGTTGATCCTGCACCGTATATATTTACGGAGAAAGAAGGGTAGAAATGGACAAAAACAAAAAAGAAATGTTTTGTTATTTATCTATTTTTATAGTATTAGTAATAGTTGTAATATTAAACAATGTATTTTGGAAACTAGGAAAAGAAGATAATAACAAACACAATAATATTGTTTACTTGGAATCTAACAATGTAACTTATAATGTGCCTTTTGAGGAGAGGGCACTAGATTAAGGAGGGAAAGATATGTTAAGCTACATTGCAAGTAATTCTACTGCTAATTTAATAAATACTATTTGCAAAGAAGATAACATTATAATATTAAATAAAGAAGTAGAGGAAATAGATTTTTTAAAATATATAAAACAAACAAAAGTAAATTTTAATCTGATTAAATATCTTATTATAGAATTAAGTCAGTTAAAGAACACCGAAGATGAAGTGATAAACAGCATAAAGTATTTCAAAGAAATGTATATAAATACTAGAATTATTATTATTGCAAAAGGTTACGATAACCAAAATGTAATATTAACTAATTTATATGAAAATAGCATTTATAACATTGTTAATGCATTAGAGGAAACGCAAGTAAAAGAAGAAATCAAAAAATGTTTATCACAAGAAGGTTTGCAAGAAAAAGCTGCTAGAAGATTTAAGAAAATTGAAATAGAAAAAGTTGATAAAAAGAGTAAATATCATCACTTTATTTCTAAGTTAAAAGAAACGCCAAATAAAAATGTAGAAACACAGAATCAAATGAATTCGAGTGTTTATTTTTTTGCAGTTCTTATAGACGCAATTAAAAGTCTAGTAAGATTATTGTGTTATATAGCAGTTTTTATACTAACTTCAATTGGATTAACATTTCTATTTAATGAAGAATTAAGAAACATGGTATTTCAAATTTTTAATCACTAGTAATCTATTATTTTTTATAAGAAAACAAAAAAGGAAGGGGAAAATAGATGGAAGATAATACAAGAGTTTTAGCATGTAGAATAGATGAGAAACTACAACAACAAATGAAACAACATATTGCAAATGATGGGAAAACAGTTAAGGACTATATTATAGGACTTATAGAACAAGATTTAAAAACAAATTCATTTGAAATAAATTCAAAGGTACAAGATACATCAAAAAATGAAGAGGCAAAAGAACAGGTAGTTAAAGAAGAAACAAAGGAACAACCTGTTAAATTAGATAAAGAAGAAGTAAAAATACAAATAGATAAGGAAACTAAAAAAGAAGAGAAACAGCAAACAGCAGATAAAAAAGATTCAAAGGAAAAACAAGTCGAAAAAAGTAAAAAAGAGGAATCTAAACAGCAACCCAGTATAACAAATAAAAAATTAGAGGCAAATAAACCAAAAGCTAAGAAAATTCAAAAAGAGGAGGAAGAAGAATTTGAATAAAACAAGTATTGTAGGATTAAGTTTGTTATTAATACTAACATTTTCTACAAACTGTTTTGCTAAAACCCAAAAGCAAGAATTAAGAGTTTACGAAGAAAATAAAACAGTTTCAATAGAAAATTGTAAAGATTATAAAAATAGTATAGCAAATATAATTACAGTAGATGGTATTAAGTACCAATTAAAAGATATAAAAGAACAAGAAAACAAAAATGTATTAACAAAAAATAAACAAGAGCAAGAACAAAAAATAGTTAATACAAGTAACAAATATAGTGCATTAAATTCATTTGAACATGAAAAACAAATAGAAGAAGATGGTTATACAGGAATTATAGAATTACAACAAGATTCAGTAAATTTAGTTCCTAATGAAAGCTATATGGAAGAATACAAAGTAAATTTGAAAAAAGAATATAATAATGTTCCACAGAATGAATTAAATGAAATACCTAAAACTATTCAGGAAAATGGAACTACTTATTATTTAACTAATCCAGTATGGAATATTGCAAAAACACAAAATATAGATGGACAAGATATTCCAGTTTCATATAATGGTGAGATGAATTACGAAGGAATCAAACAAAGAAGAGTCACAAAAAATTATATTGCGACTGTAACCTATAAAGGTACACTAGAAAAAGAAGAAGAGGATTCTATTACATATAATTTAACTTATGAAGAAATTAAAGAAGAAAAAGATTATACACCTGTTGTTTTATCTACTACTGCAGGAATTATATTTTTTAGTGGATTAATTATTTTTAGAAGAAAAAACATTTTTGTCTATAATAGCAATAATGGAAAATGGAGATTAGTAAAAAAAATACATATTTCTAAAAATGATAGACTAATTAATATAACACCAAGTATTCCAATGTCAGGTAAATATAGGATTGTTTTAAATAAAAAATTATATAATGATTTACTAAATAAGAATATGACAATTAAATATTTTGATAAGCAATACATTTATGAAATTAAAGAAAGAGAATTTGAAATATATGTATAGTAGGGAGGCAACATGAAAAGAAAATTAATTATATTAATAACTATCTTATTAATCATTTTAGTAGGAGGTTGCATTTATTATTTTAGTAATTATGATTCAAAATTAGTTGATTTAGATGATATAAAAACAGATATTGATTATGAGGATGTTACATATAATCAAGAAGAAAATATATTAAATGAAGATATATTAGGAATATTAACTATTGAAAAAATTGGATTAAAAGCTAATGTAAAAGAAGGTAGTGACAATAAAACTCTAAAAAATTACATCGGACATATTGAAGAAACTTCATTGTATGATGGAAATATTGGGTTAGCAGCACATAATCGTGGAAATCAATATTCATATTTTGCTAGGATAAATGAATTAGAAGAGGGTGATGTTATAACATATCAAACAAAATTCTATACTAGAAATTATAAAGTAGATAATATTCAAGCAATATTTGAAACAGACTGGAAGTTATTAGAAAATACAAATGATAATAAAATCACATTAATAACTTGCATTGCAAATAAGAAAAATCAAAGATTATGCGTACAAGCCACAGAAATAACAGAAAAAGACTTGTAATTCATTAAAAATGGAGTTAAAATTGAACAAAAGAAGGAGATGTGATATATATGGATAAAAATAAAAAAATATGCATAGTGATAATAGCTATTCTTGTTTTATTAATATTATTAGTAATTGGTATGAAATATTACAACTTTAAAAATTCATCTACAGAGGTATTAGGTTATAACAATAGTCTTAGTAACGAAATACAAAATAGTAATACAATACAAATTGATAATACATTAGATGAAAATAATACTATAGTAAGTAATATAGTACAAACAGCATCTAGTAACAATGAAGAAGAAACAAAAATCGAAAATGCAAATAATGATACAAAAAACAAAAATGTACAAGAAATAAAAAAGTCGTCTAATAGTAAAAGTGAAAAAACTAAAACAGAAAATAAAGCACCTGTGAAAACAGATAAAACAAACAATAATTCAGAACAGAAGAAACAAGATGATGGAAGTAATACAGATAAACAACAAGGAAATCCTAAGTTAGCAAATACAAGATATACAGAAACAAATACAGAAGTAATTCCAGAGATTATGAACATTCTAGATGATGAAATAGCAAAAGATGAAGAACTAACAAAATATGGTTCTAAAGCAGTTAAGGGAAATAAGCAAGATGCTTATAAAAATACTAATGGATTTACATATAGATTCGTAAAAGATATTGAAAAAGGAAAAGTAAAAGGAAACTATGCTATATTCGAGCAAAGAGTTCGAAACAATGTGGGGGCATATGGAAAATATTTTGTCTACGCTGAAGACGAATATGTATATGATGCTAAAGGGATTGCTCCACATTGGAGTCAAACCCTTGTATGGATATATGTTACATTTTAATATAACAAAATATAAATAAATTTTTAAAACACAGAATAGTTCTGTGTTTTTTATTATGGGAGGAAAATATGATTAAGAAGAAAATATTAACAATATTAATTTTATTAGTTACAATAATAAGTAACTTAACACCAACATTCGCAAAAGTATTAACAGATGGAGAAAAAGTAAATCTAGTTAAAGATCACACATGCGTATCTCTTCTAAAACTTAAAGGTAGTGATATGATGAAAACAGTAGTATATGTAGTTTATAGAGATAATGGAAAGAGCTATCCTGCCTTTTGTGTAGAACCACAGAAGAATCGGTGTAGGAATGGGAGCAGGAGATTCCTATGATGTGACATTAAGTCAGATTTCTGATCAGGTTTTATGGAGAATATTATATAGAGGATATATGGGATCTTCATATAGAGACTGGGGGTTAGAATGCGATGACGATTTATATTATGCCACAAAAACAGCTGTTCATTCAATGGCAGAAGGTATTTCTCCAAATGACAAGTATGAGGTAGCTACTAGAGTAGGAAAATTTGATCAAGGTCTTTCACTTGAAGAAGTACAAAGAAGAAGTAGAAAAGTGCTAGATGTAGCACAACAACTTTATGATTATGGATATAATGGAAGCGAAAATTACATGAAAGCAACACTTAACGTTAATGAACAAGGAGATTTAGAAGAACAAACAATTAATGGAAGTGAATATGTTGTGCAAAATTATAATGTAACTTCTAATAAAGAATTGTCATCATATAAAGTATCAATTTCGGGCTTTCCAGAGGGAACAAAGATATTTAATAATAGTAATAATGAAACACAGCAAATGACAAGTTCAAACTTTAAAATTGCTATATTAAAAAGTAATATCCAACATGATATAGATGGATATATTAATATAACTGAGGCACAAGTAAAAACCTATCCTGTGTTTTATGCAAATTCATTAAACGAACATACTCAAAACTATGTAACTTTTGCAGATCCAACTGAAATTTCTAAGGCATCAAAAAAAGCCAATATTAGTACAGATAAATCATCGTTAAGGATTATAAAAAAAGATAGCGAAAATAATAGACCGATAGGTGGAGTTACATTTGAAATAAAATATAGTGATGGAACAAACATTGGAGAATATACAACAGATGATTTAGGAATCATTCAGATTGATAATTTAAGAATTGGAAATATAACAATACAGGAAATATCTGCACCAGAATTTTATATAGTAGATAGTACAATAATAAATGAAACCCTGGAATTTAATAGTACAACTACAGTAAATTTAACTAATGAACATAAAAAGGGAAATTTACGTGTAGAAAAAATAACAAAAGATGATAAAACAATACAACTAGGAAATGTACAGTTCGAATTGTATCTAGTTGGTGGAGGAGAAATAAAACTGCATATGGGAACGTATTACACTGATGTGAATGGAGAAATCTATATACCAAATTTGAATACTGGAAACTATATGCTAAAAGAGACTAAAACAAATCGATGGTACTATTTAAAAGATGATACTAAAATTGAAGTGAAATGGTCTAAGCAATATGGAGATACTATCGCAAGAATAGAAAACGAGAAGAAAAAAGGTATTATTAAAATAATAAAAACCGATAATGATTTTAAAGAACATCCATTACAAGGCATAGAATTTAAAGTATATGATGAAGATAATAACTATATTGAAACAATAACAAGTAATGCGAATGGTATTGCAGAAAGTACAAGACTTAGAATAGATAAAAAATATTATGTAAAAGAGACTAAAACTTTAAAAAATTATATTTTAAATGATAATATATATATAATAGATTTTGTAAAAGGTTTAACAAAAGATGAAATTAATAATATTCAAAAAGATACAATTTACGAGTTACCACTTACAAACGAACATAAAAAAGGAAATTTAAAAGTTCATAAAATGGATGCTGATACTAATAAATCTCTTGAAGGTATTAAGTTTAAACTATATGCAAAAAATGTAGATGCTCCATATAAAAAAGATGAATTAATTGGAACTTATGTAACAGATAGTGATGGAAAAATCGAAATTGATAATTTGTGGACAGGAGAATACTATTTAAAAGAAATAGAGACAGATATATACCACAAGCTTAATACAGAAAAAGTAGCAGTAAAAATTAAGCACGATGAAACAGCAGGACTTACAGTAAAAAACGAATTAAAAAAAGGACGAGTGAAAGTTGTAAAAATAGATAAGGATAATAACGAAGTAAAATTAGAGGGTGTTACATTTGAAATATTAAATAAGGACATGAAAGTGGTAGACAAAATTGTTACTGATGAAAATGGAGAGGCAATATCTAAAAAATTGCCATGCGTTAATGAGGAATATTTTGTTCGTGAAAAAGAAACAAAAGAAAGTTATGTATTATCTAATGAAATTAAAAGAATAGTATTAGAAGAAGATAAAATACGTAATTTAACTTTTAAAAATGAAAAAATAAAAGGTTATATTAAAATTATAAAAACAAGTTTAGATGATAATCCAATAACAGGAGATACTGCAGGAACACCAATTCCTAATATTACATTTAATGTATATGATTTAGAAGGAAATATAGTAGATGTTCTTACTACTGATTCAAAAGGTATAGCTACAAGTGATTTATTAGTATATGGGCAATATATAGTAAAAGAAGAATCAGAAGGGAAATATTGGCAATTAAATACAAATGAGTATATTGTAGATATAAAAGAAAATCTAGAAACAGTTGAAGTAAATATTAAAAATGAATCAGATAAACCAGATGTAGATATAGAAAAGACAGGAATAATTCAAACAACAGAAAATCAAGAGATTCGTTATGATTTTCATATAAAAAATACAGGAAATACTAATTTAGATAATTTTACATGGTTTGATTGCTTACCTGCTGATTATGTAAAAATGAGTAAGCTTATTACAGGAACATATAATCAAGATTTAACTTATAGTATATATTATAAAACCAATTTAAATGATTATAAAGTATTAGTTGAAAACTTAAGTACACAAAACAATAATTATATTGATTTTTCCAAAATACAACTAGAAGAAGGAGAAGTAATAACAGAATTTAGAGCAGACTTTGGAACAGTAGATGTAGGCTTTGAATCAGTAATAGATCCATATATATTTGTAATTACAAATGATGCTTTAGAAGATGATGCGACATTCACAAATAGAACAAGGATTGAAGGATCTCATGAAGGCTATTTAGTATGGGATGAAGATGATCATACAACAAAAGTCTATAAAAAAGAAATTGAAGTAAAAAAATTACCAAGAACAGGATTTTAGAAAATGGGAGAGTGGGAATACTCTCTCTTTGATTTTGGAGGATTACATATGACAATAACAGCAAAAATAATACGAAAAGGAAATACAGGATATAGAAAAGTATATTTTAGTGTAAAGAAATTAACAGAGATATGCAATATAAAGAAAAAGAGTGAAAAGTTTATAATTAAATAGTTAATACTAAAAGCATTCGTAATAATAAAACGAGTGCTTTTTTTCGTGCAAAACGAGAGATGCCGTAAACTCGCTAAAAGTGATAGGTGTAATGAGCCAATGCAAAAAAATTCATTCGTATGAGTATAAACAGTCTATTTATACAAAATGCGTAAGTGAGATTTTGTAACATATACTCACAATAAAAAAAGAGTTTTAGGAGGCAAAACTTGTAAGAGGATATGCAGATGTAAAAAGTGTGGGCAAGAATGCACAATATTATATCGTATAATAGCATTTGCAGTAGTTTGACTAAAAACTACATACTAGACTACCATAATTGAAGGTGACGGAATGAGGGGGTTAAATTATGGTGTATTATTTTTGATATAAGGGGATAATACACCATTTTCCTGTTCAGAAATTTCGGAGGTTATCCACACGCTGATAATTTATAAATATGAAATTTATTCTAAAATTTATTCTTTTTTTCTACTTTTTATGGTAAAATATGCAATATGAAAAGA
>CANOGC010000023.1 GCA_947565445.1 uncultured Clostridium sp.
ATTTTTTCCGTTTATCTTTTGAAATTTTTGGGACATTTTCATAAGTTATTGACATGACAATATGGGGATTTTATGAATTTTTAATTTTATATTACTATATGTTCGTTATATTATTTTTTATAGTTTAATATAAATAATTTGCAGGGTTTACATATACCCCATTTTTTCTAATTTCAAAATGTAAATGTGACCCTGTTGAGTTTCCTGTATTTCCTACTGCTGCAATAACGTCTCCTGCTTTTACTTTTTGCCCTTCTTTTTTATATAATTTACTACAATGTCCATAGTATGTTGTTATTCCATTTCCATGGTCTATAATTATCAAATTTCCATATCCACTCATTGTATCTGCATATTTTATTTTTCCATCTGCTGCAGCTTTTATTGGTGTTCCTGTTTTTGCTGCAATATCTAAGCCTTTATGTGAATGGTCTCTTATAGCTTCTCTTGAACCAAAACGTGATGTAATATTTCCTCTTACTGGCACTACTGCAATATAAACTCCATTAATTGTTGCTCTTTCTTTTCTTTTTTGTTCTTTTATTTTTGCAACTGTTGTTTCACAAAGGCTGTCTATTTCCGTATTTTCTTTTGCTTCTATTTGTTTTTTATAAACTCTACTTACACTAAGTTCTACATCATTTTCTACTTTGCCTTTAATTTTTTCTAATACTTCATTTGCTTGTTCTTCAGATAAAAAATTTTCTATCTCTTCTCCATTTGCTAATATAGCATATTGAAAATATGTGATGTCTGCATTTTTAGCTAACGTAGCTATTGCTTCTTCTTCACATGTTTTAACGTTTCTTTCTATTAACTTAAATTCATATTGGGTATCTACTTTTAAGTCTGCAAATGCAATATTGTTTTCTTCATTATCGTTAAAAGTTTCATATATTGTTTTTTCAAATCCATTTTTATCATTTATATATCCTATAATTTCTCCATCAATAGAAATTCCATAAACTGGTTTCATTTTTAATAGTGTTACTGCAATAATAATTAATATTCCAAGTAGTATTATACTTGTAAGTTTTATTGTTTCTTTTGTATAATGTTTAATTTTCTTACTTAAAATATACATTCACTCCTTTTTATATTTTCATATTACATATACTTTACATTATACAATATATTGTTCCTTTTTTCAAATTATGTATACCTGTTTTTGTTAAATTTATCACTTTATGTTAATTTCTTTCCTATTTATACCAATTATGTATACTTTTTTCTCTCATTTCCTCTCGTTTCCTCTATTTTTCAATAATAATTATATGTGTATATATTGATTTTAGAAATGAAGGATTTAACCACGTGGGGACCGCTGAAGGCTGTTAAGGCTTTGCCTGTTACAGCATCAGTGGGAAGGTTATAATCCGAAATGTATAAAATAAATATATACACATATTGTTATACACATTCTTAATATAACTATTTATCAAAATAACTACTAATTTCTTCTAATCCATTAAATTCTGTTTGTCTTAGTATTTCATAAACCACAATTGCTACTGAGTTTGATAAGTTTAATGAACGTAGATGTGGTTTCATTGGTATTCTAATTGTTTTTTCTATATATTTTTTTAATGTTTCTTCTGGTAGCCCTTTTGTTTCTTTTCCAAATACTACAAATACTTCTTCTAAGTTTTTGTATACATCTTCTGAATATACTTGTTTTCCTTTTGTTGTTACAAAAAACATGTTATTTTCTTCTGGTTTATATTTTTCTAAAAATTTTTCAAATGAATCATGTTCTTCTATTTCTAGTTTATCCCAATAGTCTAGCCCTGCTCTTTTTACATATTTATCTTCTAAGCTAAAGCCTAGTGGTCTTACTAGGTGTAATTTTGCTCCTGTTGCTGCACATGTTCTTGCTATATTTCCTGTATTTTGTGGTATTTCTGGTTCTACTAATACAACATTTATTTTCATAGTTAATCTCATTCCTTCCTAAGGCACAAACTGTTTTTTGCTACTATATCATACTCTATTTTATTTTTCAATTTCTTCCCATCTTTTATTTATTTCTTTCCAGTTTATAATATTTTTAAATGCATTTATATATTCTGCTCTATTTGCCCTGTATTGTAAAAAATATGAATGTTCCCACATATCTAAAACTAATAATGGCTTACATCCCCATAAGGTTAAATTTTGATGTTTTTCACATTGTAATATTTCTAGTTTTTTAAAGTTTGGAACCCAAACAAGTAAACACCAGCCGTGATGCTTCTACTGTTTTTGATGCTTCTATAAATTGATTTTGAAATTTATCAAAACTTCCGAAGTCTTTTGTTATTTGTTCCATTAGTGTATTACTTGGTACAGTTGGAATAGGTACTCCCATATTTTCAAAAAACATTTGATGTAGAATTGCTCCTGAACCAAAAAAACTTAAGTCTCTTTCTAAGCATTTTATTCCTTCAAAATTATTTTCTAGCCTTGCTTTTGCTAATTTTTCTTCTGTTTTGTTTGTATTGTCTACATATCCTTTATATAGAACATTATAATGTATATCTAATGTTTCTTTGCTATAATATGGTTCCAATGCATTTAATGTATATGGTAATTCTATCATTTTGACCATAAAAAAACCTCCCATCATTTTTATTTTAGTATATGCGTTTTTTACATATTTATTAAAATGATAGGAAATTTTTTAATTTTAGATTTCATATTCTTTTATTTCGCAATTATCTATTCCTAAACCTCTTAGTATTTCCATTCCCTCTGGTATTCCTTCTAGAGTTGCACGAATTGGTACTGTTATTCCACCATGTGTAACTAATAAAACTGTTTTCTCACTATACTCTTGTTTAATTTTATCTAAAAATCCGTGTTACTCTTTCAAATAGTTCTCCTGTGCTTTCTGCATCTTCATATTGTTTATTTAATTTGTAGTTCCATATTTCATCAAATTCAAATTCTTCTCTTGTTTTTCCTTCGAATTTTCCAAAACATCTTTCTTTTAAGCCATCATCTATTATAAGTGGAATATCTCTCTCGCCTTTTATAATTTCTGCTGTTTTTTTGGCTCTTTTTAATGGAGATGATATTATTACATCTATATTTTGATTTAATAATTTTTCTCTTGTTTCCTGTGCCTGTTTAACGCCTGTTTCATTTAATTCTATATCTGTAACTCCTTGAATTTTTCCTGCTACATTCCAGTCTGTTTGTCCATGTCTTGTTAATAATAATTTCATAAAAACCCTCCAATATATGATTTATATTATTTTACCATATATTAGAGGGTTTGAAAATAGCTTTATGTTATTTTTTCATTGCTTCTTCAGCATAATAGTTATTTACTATTTCTTCATATGGTGCACTTTTACTTAATTCTCCTGCCTCTTCCATTACAGTTTGTAGTCTGTCAAATGATTCTTGTTTAAGAATTGGGTTACTATTCCATGCATCTATATCTATATAGCTTTGTAATACATTGCTAAGTAATTCTATATCTGTATCTGGGAAGAAACTTTGTATTTTTTCAGCAATTTCACGGCTTGAATGTTCTTTTACCCATTGTTGACCTTTATATATTGCATTTGTAAATTTTTGAACTGTTTCTGGATTTTGTTCTATATAACTTTTTTTTGTAAAATATGCTGTGTATGGAATTTCTCCAGCTGCTTCTCCTACGGATGCTACTACATAGCCTTTTCCTGCATTTTCTGTCATGCTTGCTGTTGGCTCAAATAGTGTTACATAGTCTGCTGTTCCTCCACTAAATGCTCCTGCCATAAGATCAAATTTAATGCTATCATCTAGTGTTAAATCTGTAGAAGGGTTTAATCCATTTTTCTTTAGAACATACTCTAACGTCATATATGGTACTCCACCTTTTCTTCCTGGTATTACAGTTTTTCCTTTCAAATCTGTCCATTTAAATTCAGTGTCATTTGTTCTGCTAACTAAAAATGATCCATCTTTTTTAGTTAGTTGTGCAAATACTTGACAGTAATCTTCTTTTCCTTCGTTATATACATATATTGAAGCTTCTGGTCCTGCAAATCCTATGTCACTTTGTCCTGCTACTACTGCTGTCATTACTTTATCTGCTCCTTGCCCAGTAGTTAACTCTATTTTTAAGCCTTCTTCTTCAAAATATCCATTAGCAATTGCTACATATTGTGGCGCATAAAAAACTGAACGTGTTACTTCATTTACACGAATAGTTTTTAATGTATCATTATTTTGCCTATTACTTAATATAATAGTTGTAACACTTACTACAATAATAAGTACACAAATTATTATTGCTATAATAATCTTTTTCATAATCTTCCTCCTTAAATTTAATTTTGCAATTTTAAACATAAAGTTCTTGCATTATATTTTATTCATTATTTAATAATAGGTGACTCTATATTCTATAACTTTACATTTCAGTCTAACAAATTGGGAATTCTTAATATTTAGCACAATTTTAACTTTTTTGTTCTGTGCCAAATTCTTGAAAAAAATTTGTGTACAATGTTAGCGAAGCTTACAAGATTTTCTCTATAAATTTATTTTAAATATTGTAAATATTAGATTTTTGTAATATTGAGCAAAATTTCCATTATTTTGAGCCTATTTTTCTTCTTACATATTCATACAAGATAACACTTGTTGCAACTGATGCATTTAGGCTTTCTGTTTTTCCTAACATTGGAATTTTAGCTTTTTCATCTGCTAATTCTAATACTTCTTTAGATACCCCATTTGCCTCATTTCCTATAACTAGCACCTTTTTGTTATAATCTATATCATAAATATTATTGTCTGTTTCTAGTGAAGTTGCTAGTATCTTAAATTTATGTTTTTTCATTTCTTTTAAAGTTTTTACAATATCACTTACAACAATTACATTTACTCTAAAAATTGCTCCCATAGTAGACCTTACAACCTTTGGATTATATGCATCTGCGGTCTTTTCAGAAAGTATTATTTGTGTTAAACCTACACTATCTACTGTTCTTAAAATTGTACCTAAATTTCCGTGGGTCTTGTATACCATCTAATACAACAATCATATCCTCGCTGTAATCAATATCTTCTTCCTTATTTTCTTTATTAACTACTGCTAACATTCCTTGTGGGTTATTTACTTCTGTTATAGATTCAAATACTTTTTCTGCCACATAAACACAATTATATTTTGCTATTTCATATAATAGTTTTTGTTCTATGGTATTATCTTCTACACAATCTTCACATACAACAACTGTATCAATATTCGCTTTTTCTTCTACTGCCTCTTTTATTAATTTAACACCCTCAATTAAGTATTTATTTTCTTGTTCTCTATATTTTTTATCCTTTAGTTTTCGAATATTTTTGATTACCTCATTATCTTTACTTGTTATAACTTGCATAATTTCTCCCTTGTTTTATAAAACTTTATTAGTATTATACACTAATTTGTAAATTATTAAAACAAATATGGGAAATTTATTTGTAATTTGACTGCTTTATGTAAATGTGATATACTGTTATTAAGTTAGCATATGACTAACGAAGTAGTATAAAAATAGCTAAATTATGGAGGTAAATTTATGGCAAGCAAAATTAAGGCAGGCAAAATACTAAATAGTTTTCGTAGCTTAAATCGGGAGCGTTTAAGCGATCCTGATGTTTATCTGTTTGTAGGCGAGTACTTAAATCGTAAATTTATTGTTACTAACCTCGACATTAATAACATCGTTCTTCCTGAAGGCTATCTTTATAATGATGGTACTGTTATTATAAAGGAAACGCCCTATGAAATAATTTCTCGTGAAGAATACCGTCGATTAGATTAAGTACGAACAAAAATAGGGCGGCTGTAGTCGCCCTGTTTTCTATTTATCCTCTACTATTGTTTTTAAAAATTCTTTTACTTTTTTTACAATTACTGTATCTGTATTTTCCGAAACTTTATACGTTATATATGGCTCTTTTCCGGGTGAAAAGTGAATTTCATTACGATATTTTTTTATTAATGTATCTACTACTTCCATATTAAAACTATCTGCATTAAAATTAAAAATTATACTTTCCCTTTTTTGAGAAACCTTAATAACATACGCCTTCTTACATAATTCCTTAATTCTTGCAATCTCTAATAAGTTATTTACCTCTTCTGGCATAACACCATATCTATCTATCATCTCATCAGTTACATTTTGTATATCCTCTTCTGTTCTTGCAAGTGCAATATTTTGATAAATCTCTATTTTTTGACTACTATTTTCTATATATTCATCTGGAATAAAGCTTGAAATATTTAAGTCTATTTGTACATCTATTTCTTCTTTTACTTCTACACCTTGTATTTCTTTTACAACCTCGTCTAATAGCTTACAATAAGTATCATAACCTACTTGATCCATATGCCCATGCTGAATTTCTCCGAAGTAAACTTCCTGCTCCTCTAATTTCTAAATCTCTCATTGCAATTTTAAAACCTGAGCCGAATTCCGTAAATTCCTTAATCGCTTTTAAACGCTTATCTGCTACTTCACTTAGTAATTTATCTGGTTTATAAGTAATATATGCATAACTTTGTATATTACTTCTACCAACTCTTCCTCTAATTTGATAAAGTTGTGCAAGACCTAACCTATCTGCATTTTCTACTATAATGGTATTTGCATTTGGTATATCAATTCCAGATTCTAAAATTGTAGTACAAACTAAAACATTAACTTTTTGCTCTATAAAGTCCATCATAATATTTTCTAGTTCATTTCCTGTCATTTTTCCATGAGCATATGCTACATGTGACTCTGGTACTAAATTAGATATTTGCCTTGCTTTTGATTCTATATCTTCTACTCTATTAAATAAGTAAAATACTTGCCCATTTCTCTCTAATTCTTTAGTAATTGCCTCTTTTACAACCTCTTCATCATATTCTAATACATAAGTTTGTACTGGTCTTCTATCTTGAGGAGGCTCATATATAACAGACATGTCTCTTACTCCAACAATAGACATATGTAATGTTCTAGGAATTGGTGTTGCAGTCATTGTTAATACATCTACATTGGTTTTTAATTCTTTTATTTTTTCTTTGTCTTTTACACCAAAACGATGCTCTTCATCTATTATTAATAACCCTAAATCTTTAAACTCTACATCTTTACTTAATATTCTATGTGTTCCAATTACAACATCAACTTCACCTAATTTTAGCTTTTTTATTACTTGTTCTTGCTCTTTTTTAGTACGAAATCTATTTAATAATTCTACTTTAATTGCAAAGGCTTCCATACGTTCTTTAAATGTTTCATATTGCTGATTTGCAAGTACTGTTGTTGGAACTAAATATGCTACTTGTTTTTGATCCATACATGCTTTAAAAGCAGCTCTTATTGCTACTTCTGTTTTTCCATAACCAACATCTCCACATAAAAGCCTATCCATTGGCTTATCTTGTTCCATATCTTTTTTTACTTCTTCTATACAACGTAATTGGTCATCTGTTTCTACATATGGGAAACTATCTTCAAATTGTGTTTGCCATGGTGTATCTTTACTAAATGCAAAACCACTTGATTTACTACGTTTTGCATATAGTTCGATTAGATTTCTTGCTATTTCTCTTAAATTGCTTTTTACTTTTGCTTTTGTATTACTCCATTCTTTACTTCCTAGTCTATTTAGTTTTAGTTCTACTTCTCCTGCTCCTATATATTTTCTTATGCTATCTAGTTGGTTTGTTGGAATATATAAAATATCAGCATCACGGTATTTAATTTTTATATAATCTTTAGTAATTCCATCAGCACTAATTGTATTTACTCCAATAAATTGACCAATTCCATGTGTTTTATGTACTACATAATCTCCTATTTTTAAATCTGCAAATATTACTTTTTCTCCCTCAGAAAAAGCATTATGCACTTTTTTTCTTCTCTTTGCATCACTATTTAATAATTCTTTACTACTAATTACTAAGAGTTTACTATCATAGTACTCAAAACCTGCTTCTAAGTTTCCTTTTGTTACAATTACTACTTTTTTTGGTAGCACATGGTTTAAATTTTCTAAATATTTATGCGGTATTTCCTTTTCTAATAAGAATAAAGATAATTTTTTACTAGATTCTTCACTTCCACCTAATACAATTACAGTTTTATTCTCATTTATCCCTTTTACTATATCTTCTAAGAATGTTTCCATACTACTTTTATAATAAATAACTTCTCTTGTATTAAAATGAATTTCATTTTGTTTTGCTTCAAAACTTTCTTCTTCAGATATTCCAATATCTTGTTCTTGTACATATACTCTTTTTCTTTTTTCTATTTTACCTATTATATTTTCAAAATCTATTATATTTGTAATTGCATCTGGTACTTTTTTTTCTTTTTCTGTTAGCATTTTTCTTATGTTTTCATTATCTATTACTATATTTTTTGCTCTCGCTTTTATTTTTGTAATTTCATCTATAAAAATTAAAAAATCATCTGAAATATAATTTAATAAACTTTCAGTTTTAGTATAAAAACAATTATAGTATTTATCTACTTTACTAATATATCCACCATTTTTAATTTGTTCTATATCTTGGCTTATATTCTCTTCGTCATATATATCTTCTATTTGTTTTACTACTTCTTCTATAGAATTTTCTAATACATATTCCTGTGCTGGATATATAGTAATTTCTTTACGCATTTCGGTAGAACGTTGGCTTGATATATTAAAATAGCGTATAGAATCTACTTCATCTCCCCAAAATTCAATACGAATACCTTGTTTTTCATTTATTGCTATATCTAATATTCCACCTCTTAGGCTGAATTGCCCTTTTCCCTCTATTAAATCACATCTTGAATACCCTAAATTAATTAAATCTTGTTTTAATGCATCTAAATAATATGAGTTTCCTACTTTAAAGTCTATTTTGCACTTATATAAAGTGTCTTTTGGTATCATAGATTGCATTAATGCTTCTATTGTAGTAACTGCTATATCTACTTTGTTTTGTTGCAATTTATTTAATGCTTCTATTCTCTCATATGGTAGTTCTTTACTTTCTGCAATGTAATCATATGTAACAATTTCTTTTTTAGGTATGAATACAACTTTTGATGTGAAAAATTCTAGATTTTTTACTAGATTTCTTGCTTGTATTTCGTTATATGTTACTATACATATCTTTTTTCCTGCATATTCTTTTGTTCCATATGTAAAATATGTTTTTGCTACGTTTGTAAGCCCAGTTAGTGAAACTACTGGGTTCTTACTTTTTTCTATTTCTTCTATATAGCTATTAAATTTTTTTGAATTCGATAGCATTTTTATAAGTTCATTCATCTTGCTTATTTCTCCTTGGTTTATAATATAGTACATTATACAATACTTTTTTGAATTTTAGAAGAGTTTTCTTTAAAGTATGTAAACTTTTATTGTGTCCAAATTTTAAGTAGCAAGCACTACATATAAATTATAGTGCTTGTTTTGGTTTTACCGCTATCTACCATTGTACTGTCTTGTAGCTTCCTCTACTGCTTCTCTTACTATTTTATCCCGATTAGGATAACATGATTCCTGAGGTCTTTGTTTTCCTATAATAACAGTATTATGTTCATTACATATTTAATTGATTTATGTCAATTTTTTTAGTTGTACAAACTTCTTTTAAGTATTTTATCACACTAAATGTCGAATTTTCATACAATATAGTATAAGCTTAAATGCTAATATTATTAAAAGGAAGGTAGATTTTTATGGATTTTGAAAAACCATGTTGTCCAGTTGTTGAAGTAGATGGAAACATCGCTTGTGGTAAACAATTTGATTTAGATATCACTTTACCATGTGATAATAGAAATGTTATTTATGGTGTTATTCGTGATTGTTATAAAGAACCAGTTTGTGATGCTGTTGTTAAATTAGTTGAAGTTGTATGTGAATGTGGAAAAGAAGAAAGAAGACCAGTTTCTCATACTTTTACTAATGAATGTGGAGAATTTGTTTTTGGACCACTTTGTCCTGATAAGAAATACGAAATAAACTTCTGGGTAGATCAAGTAAAACATGTAAGTGTATGTGCTAAATGCTCTCATGAAGGAAAATGCCTAAAAGGTGTTAAAATGGATAAATGTGATTGCTTCGTAGGAAAACCTGATTGCAAATGTGATCGTTGTGACTGCGAATGTGATTGCGACTGTGAATGCAAAGACTGCAAATAATAGACTACACCAACATTAAAATGGGAATCTTAGATGATTCCCATTTTCTTTATAAATTGTTTTCCCTTCTTCATCATTTTGTTTTTCTTCATTGTATTTTTTTCATTATAAAGCATTACAACTCCTGCTGATATTAAAGTACCCATAACCATACCTTTTACAAATTTCATATTATTTCTCCTCCTTAATTTTTTTATTTATATCCTTATTATGTCTTTTTTTCTCATATATATACTTTTTTGTCATGGAATAAATTTCCCATATAGCTATCATTCCTAAAAATATGCCAAAATACCTTTTTAACCTAACTACGTCTAGCTTGTTTGATATTATAGCTCCAATTACTGCTCCTACAATTCCATATATAGCAATAGGAATTCCTATTTTAAAATCAATATTTTTTTGCTTAATATTTGTAATAATTGCTACAATAGATGTTGGAATAAAAAATATTAAATTTGTCGCTTGTGCAATGTGCTGTTCTATTCCAATAAACATAGACAAACATAATATTAGAATAGTTCCTCCTCCCATTCCCATTCCGGCTTACAAATCCTGATACTATTCCTACTAAAACTTCAATCATTCTCTTCTCCTATGCTATTATCATTCTAATTGATACATAAATTAGAAAAACAGTAAACGATATTTTTAAATAAATAGTTGGTATCTTGTTTAAATACTTAGAACCTAAAAATCCACCTATCATTCCTCCAGTAGCACATAATATTCCTATTTTCCAATCAATATAATTATTTTGGTAATAAAAAATTCCACTTGTAATTACCATTGGTAAAATTACAAAAAGAGAAGTAGCTCTTGCTTTAGCTTCTTCTACTCCTAATAAATAGACTAATGCTGGAACAACAATCATTCCACCACCTGTTGCAAATAATCCACTTACTATGCCTGCCATTAAACCAATTACTATTTTTTTTACCATATTTTGCACCTTCTTTTATATTATTTGTTTTTTTTGTTTTCTTATACCATTTTTTAGTATTTACTTTTAATGAATTTAAAATTACTCTTAACGTTATATTCTTGTTGATTTGTGTAATTTTTCCACATTAAGTGATAAAATACAAAAATAAGGTAATTGGAATTGAAAGGATGTTAAATTATGATAAAAATTAAGCTTTCAGATTTATTAGGAAAAAATAAAATGACTCAAAAGTCTTTATCAGATCTTACTGGAATTCGCCCTGCTACTATTTCACAAATGTATTACGAAGAAAGTAAAAGAATTGATGTAAGGCATTTAAATAATATTTGTAAAGTTTTTGATTGTGAAATATCAGAATTATTAGAATATATACCTGATGAAAAACAAAAATAACTACACATATAAGTGTAGTTATTCTACTGTATCATCTTTTATATAATATTTTGTTCCTAGCATTTTATCTGGCAAATATTGTTGTTCTACTACATGTCCCGGATAATCATGTGGATATTTATAACCATCACCATACCCAAAATGCTCCATTCCTTCTGCTGGAGCATTTCTAATATGCATTGGAATTTCTCCTGTATCTTTTGAAGAAACATCTTCTAATGCTCTATTTATTGCTAAATAACTTGCATTTGATTTTTTAGAAGTTGCTAAATATACAGCTGCTTCACTTAATATAATTCTTGCTTCTGGCATACCGACCATGGTTACTGCTTGCATTGCTGATGTTGCTACTACTAATGCGTGTGGGTTTGCCATTCCTACGTCTTCTGC
Source organism: uncultured Clostridium sp. (assembly GCA_947565445.1). Taxonomy (GTDB): domain Bacteria; phylum Bacillota; class Clostridia; order TANB77; family CAG-508; genus RGIG8482. Next base: position 11,902 of record CANOGC010000023.1, read on the forward strand.
TGCTGCAATTACAATACGTCTTGCTAAAAATACAGGGTCTTCTCCACCATTTAATGCTCTTGCTAAATAAAATACTGTAGCATCTGGGTCACTTCCACGCATAGATTTTATAAATGCACTTATGTTATCATAATGGCTATCTCCATTTTTATCAAAAATAGCTTTTCTTTTTCGTATACTATCTGCTGCAATTTGATTTGTAATATGTACATATCCATCATTATCTACTTTTGTAGTAAGTACTGCAACTTCTAAGCCATTTAATGCTGTTCTTACATCTCCACCAGATACTTCTGCAATTTTTTGTAATGTTTCATCTTCTATTTTTACATTAAAGCTTTTTAAACCATCTTCTCTTTCTAATGACATCTTCAATACTTTAAAAATGTCTTTTGTAGTTAATGGTTCTAGTTTAAATACCATAGACCTTGAAATTAACGCTTTGTTTACTTCAAAATATGGATTTTCAGTAGTAGCTCCTATTAATATTACAGTTCCATCTTCTACAAATGGCAATAATGCATCTTGTTGTAATTTATTAAAACGATGAATCTCATCTATAAAAAGAATACATTTCCCACTTGGATTTAAAAATGGATTTTTTGCTTCTTCTACGGCTTTTTTTATATCTCCAACACCAGATGTTACTGCATTAATCTTTGTAAATTTATATTTTGTTGTTTCACTTATTACTCTTGCAAGAGACGTTTTTCCACATCCTGGTGGGCCCCATAAAATTATGCTAGATAGTCTATCTGCTTTAATAGTTCTGTATAAAATTTTATCTTGTGCTAATATATGCTCTTGTCCCACATATTCGTCTAATGTTTTAGGTCTCATACGGTATGCTAATGGTTGTGATAAATCCATACTTTTTCTCCTTTATTTCTTATTTTCCTCCCCCATTTATAAACCCCATATACACTTATTTTGCTAAAATTGATAATCCTTTTTTTATCATTTCTTCTAGTGATAAATTTCCTGTATCCATTTTTTCAAATACTTTCTCAATTTCCTTTTTGTTATATCCTAGTACTTGTAGTGCTGAAATTGCTTCTTGTACTTTGTCATCATCTATAATTGCTTCTTGAATTTGTGTACTTGCTTTTTCCTCTTTTGCTTCTATTGTTTTTATTTTATCTTTTAATTCTAATATAATTCTTGCAGCAGATTTTGCTCCAACTCCCGGAATTTTTACTAATTTTGATGTGTCATTTGTAATAACAGCAAGAGCAAAACTAGATGGTGTAATATTAGATAACATTGTAATTGCAGATTTTGCACCAATTCCACTTACTCCTAATAGTAGTTCAAACATTTTAAGTTCTTCATTTGATAAAAATCCATAAATGCTAATATCGTCTTCACGTACATGATAATGTGTATGTACTTTTACAATATCTCCAATATTTCCTACTTCTTCTATAGCTTTTTCACTCATAAAAACTTTATAGCCTAATCCTCCTACATCTATTACAACATAGTTATCAAATTTCATTTCTAAACTTCCTTTTACATATGCAAGCATTTTTACCTCCTAATTTTTGCAAACAAATTTTCTTTTACTATTTTATACTAACTTCTTATTTTTTGCAAGCACTATATTAAATTTTTTAAATAATATGCATATTTTTGTCCTATGGGTAAAACTTAATACATATGTCTCTGGTTAATTTATACCCATAGATGCTATATTTTTATCTAAGAAAGGATGATGATTATGGCTTTAGATTACAAATTAATTGGCTCAAGATTAAGACAAGCTAGATTAGACAATAACCATACACAAGAAAGTCTATCTGAAATTTTAGATGTTTCTATTGCATTTTTAAGTAGAGTTGAACGTGGTAGCCTTGATATTAGCTTAAAGAGATTATCTCAAATGTGTGAAATATTAGGAGTAACAGAGGGTGATATTTTAAATGGTGCATCAACTACTTCTCGTAATTATTTAAATAGTGATTTATCTAATTTGCTTAAAAATTGTCCACCCGACAAAATGAAGCTTGTTTATAAACTTGCAAAAGCTGTTGTTGAAGACTAATTAAAGTAGAAAAAGGGGCACAGTGGTGTTTGTCCTATGACATATAACCTTTAAACGTGTCCCCTATTTTTTTACTTATTTTCTCTTTACATTTCAATTATTTTTTCCCATGGTAAATTATCTTTTCCAAAATGTCCATAATTAGTGGTGTTCTTATAAATAGGTTTACGAAGCCCTAAATATTCTATAATTCCCTTTGGTGTTAATTCAAATTTATTATATATTAGTTTTACTATTTCTTCTTCTGGAATTGTAGATGTTCCAAAAGTATCTACATAAATAGATACTGGTTTTGCAACTCCTATTGCATAAGAAAATTGAATTTCACATTTTGTAGCATAACCATTTGCTACAATATTTTTTGCAATAAATCTTGCTATATAGGCTGCTGATCTATCTACTTTTGTTGGATCCTTCCCAGAAAATGCTCCTCCTCCATGACGACTATATCCACCATATGTATCAACTATAATTTTTCTTCCTGTTAGTCCACTATCTCCTAAAGGTCCACCAATAACAAATCTACCTGTTGGATTGATATAATATTTAGTCTTTTCATCTAATAATTCTTTTGGTATAACATTATTTATAACTTTTTCTTTTATATCTTTTCTTAAATTCTCTAAACTAACATTTTCATCATGTTGTGTAGAAATTACTACTGTATCTACACGTATAGGCTTATCGCCTTCATATTCAATGGTTACTTGTGTTTTTCCATCTGGACGTAGATATGGAATAATTTTTTCTTTACGTACATCAGCTAGTCTTTTTGAAAGTTTATGGCTTAAATCTATTGGAAGTGGCATTAAATTTTGAGTCTCATTACATGCAAAGCCAAACATAATTCCTTGGTCTCCTGCTCCTTCTGAAACTATATCTTTTCCTTCTTTTTCTTCTAGAGAATTATCTACACCCATTGCAATATCTGGTGATTGTTTAGATATATTAATACTAATTTTACAAGTTCTATAATCTATATCTGTTTTTTCATTATCATATCCTATTTGTTTTATTGCATTTCTTGCAATCTCTTCAATATTTATATCTGCTTTTGATGTAATTTCTCCTGTAATAAATATTTCTCCTTTTCCTGCAACTGTTTCACATGCCACTCTTGAGTATGAGTCTTGCTCTAAACATGCGTCTAATACACTATCTGATATATAATCACATAATTTATCTGGATGTCCCTCTGTAACACTTTCACTAGTAAATAATTTCTTCATATATTAGTCCTCTCATTTCTACAAAAAAGCCTTTGCAAAATCGCAAAGGTTTTTATCATTTTATAATTTTATAAAATCATCATTCAAAGCACTCTGCCTTGTCGGTATTAGCACCTTACTTTTTTAAGGTTGCTGTGGAGTCTTAAAGCCGATTCTCTCGTCCACTCTTGATAATTATTAAATTTTCTATAATAATTCTAGTATGGCCATTGGAGCATTATCTCCTTTTCTTGGTCCAACTTTAATCATTCTTGTATATCCACCAACATTGTTTGTATATTTTGGTGCAATTTCATTAAATAGTTTTCCTGGTAAATCAACATTTTTACCATCTGCATCTTTTACTTTGTTTACCATCTTCATAATTTTCTTTCTAGCATTTAATCTAGATGGCATATCTTTTTGTCTTGAAACAGTTTTTTCTTCTTTTACTACTTTTAAGTATTCTTTTCCATTTTTACTTGTAACTTTTTCGGTTTCTTTATTTCCTTTTGCATCTAATTTTGCTGTAATCACTTTTACATCTACTGTTTCAAAATTGTCTTTTTCTTTTACAGCAAGTGCAACTAAACTATCAACGATTGCTTTTATTTCTTTTGCTCTAGTTTCAGTTGTAACTATTTTTCCATGAAGAATTACATCTGTAGTTAAGCATTTAAGCATAGCTAATCTTTGATCAGTTGGTTTTCCTAACTTTCTATTTCTTGCCACTTTTTTCACCTCTTTACAAAAAATTTTATAATCTTATTCCTCTTCTTTAGCAAAATCTAACCCTAAAGAACGTAATTTGTGAGTAACTTCATCTAGTGATTTCTTTCCTAGATTTCTTACTTTCATCATATCTTCTTCGGTTTTACTTGCTAAGTCTTCTACTGTTGAAATACCTGCTCTTTTTAAGCAGTTGAATGAACGAACAGATAACTCTAGGTCTTCAATAGACATTTCTAATACTTTTTCTTTCTTAGACTCTTCTTTTTCAACCATAACTTGAGTATTTTTAGTTGCTTCTGAAAGATCTATAAATAGTTCTAAATGTCCTGTCATAACTTTTGCTGCAAGTGATAATGCTTCATCTGCTTTTAAGCTTCCATCTGTCCATACTTCGATAATTAATTTATCAAAATCTACCATTTGTCCTACCCTAGTATTTTCTACTTGATAGTTTACTTTTTTTACTGGTGTAAAGATAGAATCGATTGGTAATACTGCGATATCCTGGTTTGGTTTTTTGTTTTTAGAGGCTCCATTATATCCTCTTCCTTTTTCAACTGTCATTTCCATTTGAAGTCTTCCACCTTCTGAAACAGTTGCAATATGTAAATCTGGATTTAGTATTTCTACAGAGCTATCTGTAATGATATCTGCTGCTGTTACCTCTCCTTCTCCTTTAAAATCAATTCTTATCATTTTTTCTTCATTATCAAATGTTTTTAACCTTACATTTTTCAAGTTTAGAATAATTTCTGGCACATCTTCTACTACATTTGGTATAGTAGAAAATTCATGTACTACTCCATCAATTTTTACACTGGTAATAGCACTTCCTGGAAGTGATGAAAGTAGGATTCTTCTTAAAGAATTTCCTATTGTTACACCATATCCACGTTCTAATGGTTCACAAACAAATTTTGCATAATTACTATCCTCATTTATTTCTAAACATTCAATATTTGGCTTTTCAAATTCTATCATTTTTACCTCCCAATTACTTATGAATTAAGCACATTTACTTAATTCTTCACTTACTTCTATTTCGAGTATAACTCTACGATTAAGTGTTCTTGTACTGGTAAGTCAATATCTTCTCTTGTTGCTAGTCTTAATACTTTTCCACCTAATTTATTGGCTTCTTTTTCTAGCCAAGCTGGTACAGGTCTTCCAGAATTTGCTTCTTCATTTATTTTAATAATTCCTTTGTTTTGTTTAATTTCACGAATAGCAATTACATCTCCTGCTTTTACTAAGTAAGAAGCAATGTCAACTTTTTTACCATTAACGTCAATTAAACCATGATTTACGATTTGTCTTGCTTGAGCCCTTGAGCTTCCAATTCCAAAACGATAAACAACATTATCTAATCTACTTTCTAATATTTGAAGTAAGTTCTCACCAGTAATTCCTTTTTTATTAGAAGCCATTTCAAAATATTTTCTAAATTGCTTTTCTCCTACTCCATAGAATGATTTTGTTTTTTGTTTTTCTCTTAATTGAGTACCATATTCAGAAAGTTTTGCTTTCTTTTGTCCATGTTGTCCTGGTCCATAATTTCTTCTTGAAACAGAACATTTATCTGAAAAACATCTTTCACCTTTTAAGAAAAGTTTTTGACCCTCTCTACGGCAAATACGACATTGTTCATCTTTATATCTTGCCATCTAGTATTTCCTCCTTTTTTTATATTTCCATTTAATTATTCTTTTCTATTAATCTCAAATTTTAGTCTTAAGTTTAGAATAATTAGTATGTTAGAAAATTAGTATTTTCTAACTTCTATCTTCTAATTTCTAACTTTTAGCCTACACTCTTCTTCTTTTTGGTGGTCTACATCCGTTATGTGGGATTGGTGTTACATCTTTAATTGCACTAATCTCTAATCCTGCTGTTTGAAGAGAACGGATTGCAGCTTCACGACCAGAACCTGGTCCTTTTACAAATACTTCAACTGTTTTTAAACCGTGTTCCATTGCAGCTTTTGCAGCTGTCTCAGCAGCTTCTCCAGCAGCAAATGGTGTAGATTTTTTAGAACCTTTAAATCCTAATTCTCCAGCACTTGCCCAAGAAATTACATTTCCTTGAGTGTCTGTAACAGTAACTATTGTATTATTAAAACTTGAGTGAATATGTGCAGCACCTTTTTCAATATTTTTTCTATTTCTTCTAGGTGTTTTCTTTGCTACAGTTTTTTTATTAGCCATTTGGTTCTATACCTCCTTATTTTTTACTTTTACTTACTAATTTTCTTGGACCTTTTCTTGTACGGGCATTTGTTTTTGTTCTTTGTCCTCTTACAGGTAGTCCTCTTCTATGACGAATTCCTCTATAACATCCGATTTCAGTAAGTCTTTTAATATTTAAAGCTACTTCTCTTCTTAAGTCACCTTCTACTTTGTATTCTTCGTCCATAACTTTTCTTATTTGATTTACTTGTTCGTCTGTTAAATCTTTTACTCTTATGTCTGGATTTACATTAGCTTTTTCTAGAATTTTTCTTGAGCTTGATACACCTATTCCATAAATGTATGTTAGCCCAATTTCTACTCTTTTTTCTCTAGGTAAATCGATTCCTGCTATACGAGCCATAATTTTTTGCACCTCCAAATTATATTTCTTTTTGTTTATTTTTAAATTATGTTTGTCTAATATTTTAATTGAAATGTACCTATTTATCGAATGACAAATAAGTAGTATTTAAAATATTTTGACAAGAAATGTATATAAACACAAAACTATTTTTTTCAGCCGCTCCTAAATAGTCTTGTGTTAATATCAGTTTGGTCTTTTAAATTAACCTTGTCTTTGTTTGTGTTTTGGATTTTCACAAATTACTCTAATTTTTCCTTTTCTTTTAATTACTTTGCATTTTTCGCAAATTGGTTTTACTGATGGTCTTACCTTCATCCTATCCACCTCCTGTAATTTTAAACTCTTTGGGTTAATGTATGCTTGAAATAGATAAAATCTATTTTGCTCTCCATGTAATTCTTCCTCTTGATAAATCATATGGTGATAATTCCACTTTTACTTTATCGCCTGGTAAAATTTTAATATAATTCATTCTAAGTTTTCCAGAAATATGAGCTAATATTTGATGTCCATTTTCTAGTTCCACTTTAAAATTTGTATTTGGTAAAGTTTCTACAACTGTTCCCTCTACCTCTATTACATCCTCTTTTGCCAATGTTTTTCACTCCTTAAATTTGCCATTTTTTGGTTTTCTACACAATTAGCTTATATAGTATACACCATTATTAAATTATTGTCAATATTTCTGGCTCTTTTTCTGTAATTAAAATTGTATTTTCATAATGTGCTGATAAAGTGCCATCTTCTGTAATGATTGTCCAACCATCATCTAATTCTAAAATATCTGGTGAACCTTGTATTACCATTGGTTCTATAGCAAGAGTCATTCCTGGTTCTAATTTTATCCCTTTTCCTGCTTTTCCGTAATTTGGAATACCTGGGTCTTCATGCATATTTCTACCAATTCCATGTCCTTGAAATTCTTGTACTACACTATATCCATTTTTTTGTACAAATTCTCCAATGGCATGACTCACATCACCTATACGATTTCCTGGCTTTGCGAACTGAAGTCCTTCAAAAAATGCTTGTTTTGTTATTTCTACTAATCTTTTTGCATCATTTGGCACATTTCCTACTAAATAAGTTCTTGCAGCGTCTCCGTGAAATCCACCTTTTTGTACTACTAAATCTACACTAACAATATCCCCATCTTTTATTATTACTTTTTCAGATGGTACACCATGTATAACTTCATCATTAATTGAAACACAAATAGAACCAGGAAAATTAGGTACCCCTTTTTCATAGCTAGGGTACCCCTTCTCTGCTGGTATTCCTCCATTTTCTCTTATTACTTTTTCTGCTAGTTTATCTAGTTCTAAAGTGGTCATTCCTGGTTTTATTATTCTTTCTATTACCTTATGTACCAATGCTGTAACACGGCAGGCTTCTTTCATTAGTTCGATTTCTCTTTTTGACTTTATTTCTACCACTTATATTACCCCTTTATAGATTCTATTACTTCTCTTGCTACATCTGCTCCTAAATGATTAGCCTCTGTGCTTACTTCTTCTGTTCTTAATACTCCTTTTTTCTCATAGTATTCTACTAATGGGCTTGTTTGTTCATCATAAATTGCAAGTCTTCTACGAATTGCATCTTCACTAGTGTCATCTTCTCTTTGTACTAACTCTGCTCCACATTTGTCACATATTCCTTCTTGTTTTGGTGGATTCATAACAATATTATATGTTGCTTTACATGCTTGATTTGAACATACTCTTCTTGTTAAAATTCTTTCTATTATTTCATCTCTTGGTGTTGTTAAATTAATAACTAAATCAATTTTGTTTACTTTTTTCGATAACATTTCATCTAATTTTTCTGCTTGTGCAATTGTTCTTGGGAAACCGTCTAAAATTACTCCGTTTTTTGCATCATCTTCTTCTAAACGACTAGCAACCATTGGTACTGTAATTTCATCTGGAACTAGATTTCCATTTTTAATATACTCATTTGCTTTTATTCCAAGTTCTGTCTCTTCTTTTATATTTTTTCTAAAAATATCTCCTGTTGATACTTGAGGAATTCCTAATTCTCCACTTAAAATTCCTGCAACTGTTCCTTTTCCTGTACCTTGTGCACCTAACATAATAATATTCATAATTTTCAAACTCCTTATTCTTTATTTTTACCTATATACTATATACCTTTTTAGTGAAATATTCAAGCCGTTTTTTAAGATTTTTTTATATTGAAAAGAAGAGATGTGATACCATCTCCTCTTTATATTTTTAATTTAAAAATCCTTTATAATGTCTCATCATTAATAATGATTCTAATTGTTGTACTGTCTCTAGTGCTACACCTACTACGATTAATATTGATGTTCCTCCAAATGCTACGTTTAATCCTGTAAAACGTATTAACATTGGAAGTATTGCTATTAAGCTTAAGAATAAACCTCCAAACCATGTTATTTTTCCAATAACACTTGATAAATAATCTGTTGTTGGTTTTCCAGCACGAATTCCTGGAATGAATCCACCATTTTTCTTAATATTGTTTGATACTTCTGCTGGATTAAATGTTGCATATGTGTAGAAAAATGTAAATCCTACAATTAATAGTAAGTATACAATAGCATTTGCTATAGAGTAACCAACAGGAACATTAGATGTTGATGTTGCAATTGAAAATTTATATACTCCTGCCCAAAAACCTGTTGCTGTTTCAATATCTTTTATAAATATTTGTAATAGCATTGCAGGAAATGTCATAAAACTACTTGCAAAAATAACTGGCATAACACCTGCCATAGCAAGTTTTAATGGAATATGTGTATTTTGTGCACCTACCATTTTTCTTCCTACAACTTTTTTAGCATATTGCACTGGAACTCTTCTTTCAGCTGTTTGTACAAATACAACACCTGCAACTAATATAATTGCTCCAATAATAATTCCAAGTGATATTAGTAATCCTGTTGTACTAAATGCACCTGATCCAAACATTAAGTTCCATAGTGTTGTTGCAACACTTGGTAAACTTGAAACAATACCTATAAAGATAATAATTGAAATTCCATTTCCAATCCCTTTATTAGTAATTTGTTCACCTAACCACATTAGTAGTGCTGTACCTGCAACAAGTGAAAGCACAACTATAAATCCTGTTAAAAATCCTGGATTAATGAATATTCCAGAAGATTTATATGAAAGATATATGCCTAATCCTTCTACAATTGCAAGAACAATTGTTAAATATTTAGTATAACGATTCATTTTCTGTCTTCCTTCTTCTCCACCTTCTTTTGCTAAACGCTCTAATGCAGGTATTACCATACCTAATAACTGAATAACAATTGATGCTGTAATATATGGGCTAATTGTCATAGCAAAAATTGAAAATCTAGAAAAAGCACCACCTGAAATAATATTAATTAATCCTCCAATTCCATTATTTGATCCCATTGCTTCATTTAATGCAAATGTATCAACTCCAGGAACTGTAATAAAACAACCAAGTCTAAAAACAAGTATTAATACTAGTGTATATAATAGTCGTTTTCTAACTTCTGGTGTTTTTAGTGCATTTTTGATTGTTTTAAACAATTAAATCACCTCTGCCTTTCCACCAGCAGCTTCAATTTTTTCTTTTGCTGATTTTGTAAATCTCTTTGCTTTAACAGTTAATTTTTTCTCTAAATTACCTGTAGCAAGAATAACGATACCATCATTTACTTTTGAAATAATACCTTCTGCAAGTAATGTTTCTGCTGTTACTTCTTCTGCTTTTGATTTATTAAGCATTGTTAAAGTTACTTCTACATAATTCTTTGCAAAAATGTTAGTAAATCCTCTTTTAGGTAATCTTCTATATAATGGTGTTTGACCACCTTCGAATCCTCTTCTTACTCCTCCACCACTTCTTGCTTTTTGTCCTTTATGTCCTTTTCCTGAAGTTTTTCCAAGTCCAGAACCAATTCCACGTCCTACTCTTCTTCTAGCTACTTTTTCTTGTGCTGGGGTTAATTCGTCTAATTTCATTTTGCTTTTGCACCTCCTTAATTATTTAGATATTAGAAGTTAGATGTTAGAAATTAGAAAAAATTTACTAATTCATACTCTAAACTTCTTTTTATTTTTTTCTAGAGACTAATATTAAAGCTTTTCTAACCTCTAATTTCTAATCTCTAATTTCTAATTACATAATTTCTTCTACTTTCTTTCCTCTTTTTTTAGCAACTTGTTCTATTGTACTCATACTTGCTAAACCATTAAGTGTTGCATAAACAACGTTTCTTGGGTTGTTTGTTCCTAACACTTTTGTTCTAATATCTTTGTAACCTGCAAGTTCTAATACTGGTCTTACACTACCTCCTGCAATAACTCCAGTACCTTCTGCTGCTGGCTTTAGCATAACATGTGCACTACCAAATTTTCCAATATATTCATGAGGAATTGTTGTTCCTACAACTGGAACTGTAATTAGGTTCTTTTTAGCATCTTCAATAGCTTTTTTTATAGCATCTGGAACTTCAGCTGCTTTACCATTTCCAACACCAACGTGTCCATTTCCATCTCCTACAACAACAACTGCACTGAAACGGAAAGTTCTACCACCTTTTACAACTTTTGCAACTCTGTTGATTGCAACAACTTTCTCTTTTAATTCAACTTGTGTTTCTTCCATTAGTTTTAGTTTTCCCTCCTTTTTAATTTTTTAGAATTTAAGACCTGCCTCACGAGCAGCCTCTGCTAATTCTTTTACAATACCATGATAGATATATCCACCTCTATCAAAAACTACTGTATCTATTTTTTTCTCCATTGCACGTTTTGCAATTAAATTTCCTACTTCTTTAGCAGATACTTTATTTGCATGTTTTTCTTTTACTTCTTTATCTAAAGTAGAAGCACTAACTAATGTCGTTTTTGCATCATCATCGATTATTTGTACATAAATATTAGAATTACTTCTATATACACATAATCTTGGACAATCTGCTGTTCCGCTTATTTTTCTACGTACACGAATATGTCTTCTAGTTCTTTCAAGCTTTCTATCAGTCTTTTTTACCATTTCTTTCTCCTTTCTTAAAACTCCTTAAATTGGATTTTAAAATCTAAAATTCAAAGCAAAAGTGGTATATTGCTAGGAAAGCAATTAAAAATTTTTGAGATAGTACGTCTGTACATCGAAAAAATTTTTATGCAGCTTGACAACGCAAGATGCCGCTTTTCATTTGAATTTTTTTATTTTTTACCAGCCTTCCCCTCTTTACGACGAATAACTTCTTCAGCATATTTAATACCTTTTCCACGATAAACCTCAGGTGGTCTTTTTGTTCTTATAACAGCTGCTGTTTGACCAACTAATTCTTTATCAATTCCTTTTACAATAATTGTATTTGGGTTTGGTACATCAAATGTAATTCCTTCTGGTGCTTCCATTTCTACTGGATGTGAATATCCTAGGTTCATTACTAATTTTGTTCCTTGTTTTTGTGCCCTATATCCAACACCATTTATTTGTAATTCTCTTTGATATTCTTCTTTTACTCCATGAATCATGTTGTTAATCAATGTTCTTGTTAAACCATGTAAACTTCTGTTATATGGTTCATCATCTGGTCTTGTTACTGTAATAACACCATTATCAAGAGTAATTTTAATATTATTATGTATTCCGTCTTTCTAATGTTCCTTTAGGACCTTTTACTGTAATATTTTGTCCATCAATTGTAACAGTAACGTCTGCTGGAACAGTAATTGGACTATTTCCTATTCTTGACATTTCCTTTCTCACCTCTTTATTTTTCTATTTGTTAAAACATATCAATATATTCTAACTTCTAATATCTATTTTCTAGCTTCTATCTACCATACATAGGCTAAAACTTCTCCACCTATACCTTGTTCTCTTGCTTTTTTATCTGTCATTATTCCTTTTGATGTTGATATTAAAGCAATTCCTAAACCATTTAATACTTTTGGTAATTCGTCATTTGCTGCGTAAACTCTTAATCCTGGTTTACTAATTCTTTTTAATCCAGCAATAACACGACTACCTTTTTCATCATATTTTATTGTTATACGTATAATTCCTTGGTTTTCATTTTCAATAACTTCAAATGATTTAATATATCCTTCTTCAAATAGAATTTCAGCAATTGCTTTTTTCATATTAGAAGCTGGTATATCAACTGTTTTATGTTTTGAAGTATTTGCATTTCTAATTCTTGTCAACATATCTGCAATTGGATCTGTAATATTCACTTATTTTACCTCCTTCTTCTATTTTATTGGACACAGTGGTGTCATGTCCTACGATGTATTCCCTTTAAACGACATGCCCCTACATTTTCTATTCTACCAACTTGCTTTTTTTACACCTGGAATTTCACCTTCATGAGCTAATTTTCTAAAGCATACACGACAAATTCCATATTTTCTAATATAAGCATGTGGCCTTCCACAAAGTTTGCAACGATTATATTCTCTTGTTTTATATTTTTGTGGTCTTTGTTGTTTTATTATCATTGACTTTTTAGCCATAATATTCTCCTTCCTTCAAATTAATTTCATATTTAAAACTAATTAGAAGCGAGTATAACTAGGCAGCCGAGCTAAAAATCCGCAAATGTACTTTTGTACATTGAGGACATTTTTAAGCGATGGCTAACGACGTTAGACGACGCTTAAAATTAGTTTTTAAAAGGCATTCCTAACAATGTAAGAAGCTCTCTTGCTTCCTCATCTGTCTTAGCTGTTGTTACAAATATAATATCCATACCTCTTAATTTATCGATTTTTTCATATTCGATTTCAGGGAATATTAATTGTTCTTTAATACCCATAGAGTAATTTCCTCT
>CANOGC010000024.1 GCA_947565445.1 uncultured Clostridium sp.
GTAAAATATTTAACCTAAAAAAGCTAAAAAGAAAATTTTTACTCTTTATTACTGAAATATTAATTTCATAATTGCAAAAAAATAAAATATAGTATATAATCGAACCATAAACGAAAGAACAAACAAAATAAAGAAAGGAAGTATTGTTATGAATATTAAAATAACAGGAAAAGATTTAAAAGCTACAGATGCAATTAAAGATTATGTAGGAAAAAAAGTAGAAAGATTAGTAAAATATTTTGGAGAAGATTTTGATGTTACAGCAACGATCAAATGTGAAAAAAATGAGCAAATAGCAGAAATATTAGTATCAGTACAAACAGATACATACAAAGCAGTAACAGCTCACAAGGACTTATATGCTGCAATTGATAAAGATATTGATATTTTAGAAGGCCAAATTAGAAAAACAAAAACTAAAAGAGATAAAATGAACAAAGAAGATTCTATTAAACAAAAAGAACTTCTTAATTTAGGTAACACAAAAGAAATAGAAAATGAAGTTATAAAAACACTATATTATGAAGCAAAACCAATGTCTATAGAAGATGCAATTTTAAAATTACAAGAAAAACCACAAGATATTTTCTATACATTTATAAATATAGATACAAACAAAGTAAATGTAATATTCAAACTAAAGAACTCAAAAAACTATGGAATAGTAGAACCAGAATAGGAAAGATGTGGAAAAATATACAAAAATTGGAAGCGGGCTTGACGTTATGTAAAATTTAGAGTATAATTAAAGTATTCAGGGATAACCTGAAAAAAACAAAAGTAAAGAGAGGAAAAAACAATGAATCGAAAGGACTTAGAAACACTACGGGATTTAATGAGCAAAATGGCGGCATTGTTAGATTATATGCTGTCAGAGGGTTCAGAAAATTCCAAACCAATAGTGGTTGTGGAGACACAAACTGAAGTACAAGATTTGGAGGTAGTTGTAACAGGCTTCATCCATGAGATGGGTGTGCCTGCACACATCAAGGGGTATGGATATCTGCGTGATGCAATTATTATGGTAGTAGAAGACCCAGAAATGATTAACTCTATTACAAAAATTCTCTATCCGACCATAGCAAAGAAATACCAAACCACACCTTCGCGTGTGGAACGTGCCATCCGGCATGCGATTAAGGTTGCATGGTCTCGGGGGAATATAGAAACGTTGTACAGTACCTTCGGCTATACAATCAATCTTAGCAAAGGAAAACCTACAAACTCTGAGTTCATAGCATTGATTGCAGACAAGATTCGTATGGGCAGAAAATAGTAAGCGCGTGTCAGTCCTCAAGAAGAGGCGGGATTTGTTTCCCGCCTTTTTGCGTTAGTATAAAGTGTTTGATAATAGATTATCAACTAAAAAAAGGCAGGAATTCATTTCCTGCCTTTTTATGTATTACTACGTAAAAAAACAAAAAATAAATTCCTACTAAAGGTTTAAAACTAGTATAAAAACTATCTACCAATCATGTTGTTTTCAGCTTGTTGAATCATTTTTCTTACCATGTTACCACCTATTTTTCCAGCGTCTTTAGCTGAAATGTTACCATTGTAACCATCTTTTAAAGTAACACCTACTTCACTAGCTACTTCATATTTGAATTTTTCTAAAGCGTCCATAGCTTCTGGAACTGCTTTTATATTACTATTGTTTGATGCCATTATTAATTCACCTCCTGCTAAATTACATTTTTGAAAAAACATTCTTGCTTCTTCGTAATATATAATGTGCAATTTGATTTAAAATAAACTGGTAATTTTTGCTTATATTAAATATATAAATTTATCGTAATTTTTGTTGTAAAAAAAATTTTTTATAGGTATAATAAAATAGTAGGAAAACAAAAGAAAGGGATGAATTATGTATAAATTAGTGGCAATTGATTTAGATGGAACACTTTTAAATTCATATGGAGAAATTAGTTTTGAAAATAAAAATGCTATTAAAAATGCAATTGAGAAAGGAGTAATAATTGTACTTGCATCACGGTAGAATGCCTAGTGCCGTAAGAACATTAGCAAATGAAATTGGTGCAAATAAATATACTATTTGTGGAAATGGAACTTTAATTTATGATTTGCAACAAGAAAAGATAATATACAACTCTTTTATGGAAAAACAAAAAGTTTTAAATATAATAAAAATTTGTGAACAAAACAGCATATATTATAATATATATACGGAAAATGAAGTAATAGCAAAATCGTTAAACTACAATATACTTTTTTATGATAAAGAAAACAGTAAAAAACCAATTGAAAAAAGAACAAACATAAATATAGTACAAGATGTATATAAATATATAGAACAAAAAGATGATATATCTATATTAAAAATGACGATTTGTGATAGTAATAAAATTATATTTGGTGGTATTGTTAAAACAATAAAAACAATACCTAAAATTGATGTATTAGAAATTGAACATATGTCAAGAAAAATTATTAAAGATGGAACAGATGAAATTCCAATTGAATATTACTATACGGAAATAGCAAAACAAAACACAAATAAGTGGACAGCTATAGAATATTTAATAAAAGAATTAAATATAAAGAAAGAAGAAGTAATTGCAATTGGAGATAATGCAAATGATAAAGAAATGATTATAAACGCAGGGTTAGGAGTGGCTATGGGAGATTCCATGTTATCTGCAAATCAAATTGGAGATATATTTGTTGGTAATAACAATGAAAATGGAGTAGCAGAAGCAATTAATAAATATATAAATAATTAAAAGATAAATATTACAACTATATTACAAACTAATGATTTTTGAATTACAACACCAATAAAATATTGTATTATATTGAAATTTGTTATACAATAAAATAAATAGTATTATTTTGTCATAAACAAATAAGGAGGAATTAAAATGGCTGTAAACCCAATGCAAAAAAAAGCAAGAAATTCAATGTTAATAGGAATTATTATAGGATTATTAATAGGATGTATAGGAATTGCATTTTTCTTTATGCAAGCAACAAACTACAAAAAACAAATTAAAGAAGCGGAAAGTAATAAAAGTAAAGCATATGTGCTTAATCAAGATGTTAAATCTGGAGATATTATAACTGCAAATATGTTTACACAATTAAATAATATAGATAAAAGAACAATACCTCAAGATGCACTAATAGTAGATGATTTAGATGGATATTCATTAGTAGATAGTGAAGGTAATGAAATATTGAAACAAGATTTAAACAAGAAGAGAGTTATTGATAATGGACAAACTATAGAATTGTTATTAGATAAAAATACAGGCACATACTATAAAGAAACTAATGGTACAAGAGAAGACACAGATTTTACAGGATACTATATGGAAAAAGAAGGACAAAATGGAGAAATACAAACAGTATTAATTAGACAGACAAGAGATACAGGAAGATATTACATAATGAATGGAACAGAAAGAGAATTTATAGAATTTAAAAATGTACCAGTAATAGCTAAGCTAAACATGAGTGCTAATACAATACTTACACCAAGTTTTATAACAAAAAGCAATGAACGTATAACATCAGATTTAAGAGAACAACAATATAATATGGTTATTTTACCACAATACTTAGATATAGATAATTATATAGATATTCGTTTGCAATTACCAAATGGACAAGATTATATTGTAGCATCAAAGAAACGTATAAAACAGATTAGTGAAGATACAATTTGGATAGATATGTATGAAGAAGAAACATTAGCAATGACTAATGCAATTGTAGAAGCATATAAAATGAAAGGTGCAAAACTATATGCAACAACATATGTAGAAGCAGGAAACCAAGAAAATGCTATACCTACATATGTACCAAGTGCAGAAGTTATTAATTTAATAAATTCAGATAGCAACATTACATCAAAAGCAAGAGAAGAACTAAGTGCACGTTATACAGAAGAATTACGTGCTAGAAGACAAGATATTAATGCACAAGTAAATGCAGTAGGAGAACAAGCACAATCAAATTTAGAAAGTGGTATAGAACAAGAAATAACAAAAGCAAAAGAAAATAGAAAAGAATACTTAGATTCTTTAAATGTAGCAGAATAAAATTAGGAGGGAAATATGGAAATAATAGGGTTTATAGGAAGCTATGATAAAACAGACTTAATTATATATATAGCAAAAGCACTTACAGTAGCAGGAAAAAGAGTTCTAGTTATAGATAGTACAATGGAACAAAAAGCAAAATACGTAGTTCCAGCTATAAACCCTACTAAAGGATATGTAACAGAATTTGAGAACATTGATGTATCAGTTGGATTTGATAGCTTTGATGAAATAAAACAATATTTAGGATTTTCTTTAGAAAAAGAGCTAGAATATGATATTTGCTTAATTGATATAGATAGTGCCAGTGGATTTGAAAGATTTCAAATAGAAAAGAGTATAAAAAACTATTTTGTAACATCATTTGATTTATATTCTTTAAAAAGAGGAATCGAAATTATAAATGATTTAAAGGAACCAACTAAATTTACAAAAATTATATATTCAAAAAATATTTCAAAAGAAGAAAATGATTATTTAAATTATATCTCATTAGGAACAAAAGCAATATGGAATGAAGATTATATATTGTATTTACCAATTGATAATGGAGACCAAAGCATAATAATTGAAAACCAAAGAATGTCTAAAATTGGAATTAGAAAATTAAGTAATCAATTTAAAGATGGTTTGCGATTTATAGTACTTGATATTTTAGGAGAAGAAAAAGAAAAGGAAATAAAAAAAGCGTTTAAAATTTTAGAAAAGGAAGTGTAGAAAATGTCAGTCATAACTTTCTGGAGTAACACCAATAAGCCTACAGGGCAAACAATGTCACTAGCTGCAATAGCAACCAATATGGCAATTAAACATAATTGCAAGATTTTAATTATATCTACAATATATAATGATGATACTCTAGAATTATGTTTTGGAGGACTAGAGAAAAACAAGCAATTACTAAAAAAAATAGTTCAAAGTACAACAGTTGCAGTAGACAATGGAATTGAGGGGTTAGGAAAGATAGCTTATAGTGACCGTTTAACACCAGATATAATTCAAAATTATACAAATGTTATCTATAAAAATAGATTAGAAGTTTTATATGGATATAAAGAAATAGAAAATAGACCAACTAAAGAAGAATATTTAAAAATGAAAAATAAGTATAAAGACATTATATTAAATGCAAGTAAAGCATATGACATAGTATTTGTAGATGTAGAAAAAGGGATAGAAGATGAATTTGTAAAACAAATTTTAAAAATTTCAGATATAGTAGTTGTAAATGTAGAACAAAAAATAAATATGATAAATGGGGTTAATAACCTAATAAATAGTAATTTGAAAAATAACAATTTTATATTAAATATAGGAAGATTTGATAGTTTTTCAAAATATAGTGTAAAAAATATTTCAAGATATTTAGGAATAAAAAAATCGGACGTATCAGTTATACCATATAATACATTATACTTTGAAGCTGCAAGTGAAAAAAAAGTTGCAGATTTATTCTTAAAGATACGTAATGTAGAAGAAGGAGATAGAAATTTTACATTTATAAAAAATATAGAAGATGCAGTAGAAAAAATAGATTATAAAATACAAGAAGTACAAATGAATAGGTAACAAAAAGGAGGAGGACCTTTATGATAGTCAATATTATCTTAATAGCTATTGTTATATTAGGAACAGGAACAATTATAATGCGTTCAATAACAAAAAATAAAGAACAAAAAGTAGAGCAAGAAGTAATGCAAGATGATAAGACATATACATTAGAAAAAATGACAGGGTTTGTAAAAAGAAGATTAGATGAAATTACAAAAATAAATTTATATGATATAGGTCTTTCAGAAGAAGAACTAAAGAGAAGAAAAAAGAAAAAATACGAGTTAAAAAAGGCATTAAAAGGATGTACCTATGGCGATGTAAATGATAAAAAGTATGTAAAAGAGCTAATTTACGATTTACTTTTAAAAGAATATGGGGTTGATGAAACAAACATATCAAAAGCAGTTCCATTTGATATTCCGTCATTACTTACAGATCAGGATAAATTTGATATATTAATATATATGTACAAAAAAGAATTTGGATATGAAGCTTTAACTCAATTAATTAAAAAATATAATTTAGCAACTTTAAAATACATATCAGGAGAAGCAAAACCGTGTTATGTTATAACAGGAGATGAAATTAGCGATATTTTTGAAAAGGAGCAATTAGTATTATCATTTTCAGATAAACTAAATGTTGTAGTTCAAAGAATTTATCAACATTATAAAGGATATAGTAGTATTGATGAAGTAAGAGACATGAATATAGATGGTGTATCAGGAGGTGTATCTGGTCTTCCTGAATCATTCCTTTCACAAGTTGCACAAACAGATGGAGATTATTTAGACCAAGTATTAGAAAACAAAGTACCACGTGCATGTGATAGTATATGGATTTTTTTCCAAGGTAAATCTATACGTTTAGCATTTCTTTCTTTTGAAACAGAAAGTGAACTAAAAAGAGTATGTCAAAATATTTATAAATATAATAACCCAGGCCAGTTATCTGATAGTAATGGTTATAAAATTAATGAAATGAAAGACGGTTCACGTGTTGTTGTTGTAAGACCATCTTTCTCAGAGACATGGGCATTTTTCGTAAGAAAATTTGACGTAAAACGTGCTACATTAGAGCAATTAGTCGTATTTCCAGGAAAAGAAAAAGCAATTGATTTATTAAAATTTTTAGTAAAAGGTGCAAGAATTATATCACTTACTGGTGAACAAGGTTGTGGTAAAACAACAATGCTTATGGGTATGATTGAAAATATATATGAAACAATGAACATAAGGGTTCAAGAAACAGCATTCGAGTTGCACTTAAGAAAAATTTACCCAACAAGAAACATTTTAACATTTAGAGAAACAGAAACAATTTCAGGACAAGAAGGTTTGGACGTTCAAAAGAAAACTGATGGTTCTGTAAACATCATAGGTGAGGTTGCAACAGACCCCGTAGCATCTTGGATGATACAAGCAGCCCAAGTAGCATCTAAATTTACACTATTTACACACCACGCAAAAACATTTCCAAACTTAGTAACAGCACTAAGAAACTCGATGTTAAGAACAGGAGTATTTAATGATGAAAAAACAGCAGAAGAACAAGTGGTTCAAGTATTAAACTTTGATATACATTTAGTAAAAGACTTTAGAGGAAGAAGATATATAGAAAGAGTAACAGAATGTATTCCATTAGAAGAAAAGAACGAATATACATTTGAACATAGAAATGAAAAAACTTTAGAAGGAAAAATGGACAAATTCTTTGATAATGCAACACATTATTTCACAAAAGTAACAGACAGAAAATTGTATGACTATGTAAACATTATGGAATATATTGATGGAGAATATGTTTTAACAAATAAAATTTCAGATGCAAACATTAGAGAAATGCGTAATAATATGGATGATACAGATTTAGAAGCATTTGATAAATTTCTAGAAGAAAACTGGGGGAGCGTACCTAATAAAAAAGAGGAAAAGATAGTAGAAAAAAGAACTAGAAAAGCAAGAACAATAGAAGAATAGAAGAATACAAAAGAAAAATTTAAAGAAAAGGAGGTGCAAAAGTTAAAATGTCAAATCAGGTTATAATATATGGATTAATAGGGATAGCAGTACTATTTGCAATTGTTATAGTAGTATATATTATATTAATGAAAATAATGAACAAATCAGATGTTAAGCAAGCAATGGTATTAAAAGTAGGGACAGATATAAATAACTTTTCAATGGATGTTATATATCAAAAACTATATATGATTTATATTAAAATTCCAGGTTTAAAAAGGTATTTAGTAAAGCTAAGAAGAAGACTTGAAATTATTAATATAGAAGATGAATATTTAACAAGAAGGCAAAGCGCTAGGATTTTAACTAATGCACTACTTATTATAGTTCCACTAACAATAGGTATAATTACATTTACAAAAAACAATACATTATTAATGGCTATTTTATTAATTTTTGAAATCTTTATGGTAGAAACAATTATAGATGGTATGGTTGATAAAATGGACAATAAATTATTAAGACAGCAAATTGACTTTTTTGCAGAGATTAGACATGCATACCATGATACTAATATGGTAGAAGAAGCCATTTATGAAGTATCACAAAATGATGAATTAGAAATTTCAAGGCAAGCATCAAAAATATATGAAATATTAATATCTGATGATCCAGAAGCAGAATTAGAGAAATACTATGATGTTGCACCAAATAGCTACTTAAAGGAATTTGCAGGAATTTCATATTTAACAAGAGAATTTGGAGATAGAAAAGACCAACATGGAGCCTCTTTATATTTAAAGAATTTAAATAATATTACACAAGAAATGCAAATTGAAATTTTAAAAAGGGATAAATTAGATTATGTATTTCAAAGTTTATCTCTTATTGCAGCGGTTCCAATTTTATTTATAGAGCCAGTAAAAAATTGGGCAGTAGGACAATTTAGTTTTACAGGTGAGTTCTATAATGGAAAAGGTGGGTTAATTGTACAAACATTATTACTAGTTATAACATTTGTGTGTTATTTAATGATTAGAAAGATAAAAGACAATTCGTCAACAAATGCGAAACTAAAAAACACAGAGAATCCATGGCAAGCAAAAGTATATAAAAACAAGATAGGTAAAAAAATAGTAGATATGTTTATGCCAAAACCAGGAACTAAAGATGAAAGAAAAATAGGAAAATTATTAAAGGATTCGGCATCAAAGCTAAAAATTGAATGGTTATATGTAAATAGAATAGTAATTTCAGTTGTAACTTGTATAGTTTCAATTATGCTATTTATACAATTACATAGAGTTACGATTCAGTACATATATGAAGAACCCACATCAGACTTTAACATTTTAGGACAAATGAGTGGGGCAGATGAGAAAAAAGGAATGAAAATAACAGAGACACATAATCACTTTTTAAATAAATTTAGAGGAAAAACAAAAACAACAATAAAGCAAATAGAAACTGCAATGAGGCAATCTAAATATTATGAAGATGCAACAGATGATGAAATTGAAGAAAACGCAGAGAAAATATATGATAAATTGCAAATAATAAATGGCGAGTATTTTCAGTGGTTTGAATTACTAATTTCATTAGTATTTGCAGGAATTGGATACATGGGGCCTGTATGGATGCTTATGTTCCAAGCAAAAATGAGACAACTTGATATGGAAGATGAAGTTATGCAGTTCCAAACAATTATATTAATGCTTATGAAGATTGAAAGAGTAAATGTTGAAATGATATTAGAGTGGCTTGAAAGATATGCAAACATATTTAAGGAGCCAATTACGAAATGTGTAAATAACTATGAAGCAGGAGCATGGGAAGCACTAGAAGAATTAAAAAATGATGTTTCATTTACACAGTTTATACGTATTATTGAAAGTTTACAAGCAGCAGTAGAAAAAATACCAATAAGGGAAGCGTTTGATGAGCTAGATACAGAAAGAGATTACTATCAAGCAAAAAGAAAAGAATCAAATGAAAGGTTAATTTCTAGAAAAGGAATGATAGGAAAAGTAATAGGATTTGCACCAATGGTATGCTTATTTGTTGGATATCTAATTGTACCATTAGTTGTAATTGGTATGATGAGTATGACAAGTGCATTTAGTACTATGCAAAAAATGACTTAAAAAAGGGGGAATGAAACAATGGAAAATGCATCAAAAGCCCTTTTAATGGCAGGAGGAATATTAATTGCTATTTTAGTAATAGGATTAGTAGTATATATGTTTAATGCGTCAAGTAGCCTAAAGAAAGAATCAGAAGATACTAAACTAATTGAACAAATAGAAGCTTTTAATAAAGAATATGAAGCATATAATAGAAAGCTAATGAGAGGAACAGATATAGTATCAATTATTAACAAAGTAAATAGTAATAATGAAAAATATGAAGATGAACCAGAATATCAAATGAGTATCAAATTTAAATTAATAGAAAATATAGAATATGAAGATAGAGAAGGTAATACACAAACGATAGTAAATAATACATATACAATTTCTTCAAAAGATGATTTGATATGGAAAAACATTAGACAAACTAATGCATTTACTGAATTTAAAAGAAGAGTCTTTGATTGTACAAATACTGTACATCATAAAATAACAGGAAGAATTATTAGTATGGAATTTGTAGAACGTGATGTAGGTAATATATAAATATTGTAATGTAAAAGGAGGAAATGTGATATGGAAAATGCATCAAAAGCATTACTAATGGCTGCATCTGTATTAATAGGCGTATTACTAATGACTCTTATGGCATATGTTTTCTATTTTTCATCAGATTATTCGAGTAAAATAAAAGATAATATAGCAGCAAAAGATATATACCAAACTAATGTTAAATTTGAGATATATAATGAAAGAAATGATTTAAATATACATGATGTACAAACAATAATTAATTTAGTAGAGGATTATAATAAAGAAACAGAACCACCAAATAAGATTAGTTTAAATGTAACATCAGTTTCATTAGAATCTGAATTAATTGAAGATAGAGAGACTACTTACAGGTGTAAAATGTCATATAATAACAATAAAAAAATAAAGGAAATAAGAATTACTAAAAATCCATAAAAGTAAAAAATTGTTAATATAAAAACTATTGATAAATTGCTCGAAAAATAGTATAATAAGGAATGAGAGTATGAAAAAAGTATTAATACTAATATTAATTGTACTAAGTGTTATTGTTATTGTTTCAATAAGGTATATATCAAATGAATATACAGTAACAGCTGAAATACAAAAAATTAATAAAGAATATGAATTATACAAAGATAAAAAATTATTAGGTACAGATGTAACAACAGCAATTAATAAAGCCTTAGATTCTAACGAAAGAAATGAAATACCAAAAGATGAAAAGGGGTTTTATATTGAAAATGATACAAATTCTATTAAAGTAGAAATAATCATGTATAATGAAGATGATGTAAAAACTTATCAAATGGAGACAATACAAAAAGTTGGAATTACTGGATTTATAAATAACTTTAATTTAATTAATTTTACTTGCTCAAAAATTGAATATCATGAAAAAACAAAGATGGTAAGTAAAATTGTATTTGAACAAGTAGAAAAATAAAAGGATGTCTTTAATATTTAGATTAAATCTAAATTCTATAAAATTATATTAAAATTTTAAGGAGGAAAAAATTATGGAAAATGCATCAAAAGCATTATTAATAGCAGGAGCTATTTTAATATGTATATTATTAATAGGAGTAGGTATGTTAATTTATAGTAATGCAATTCAGAATATTGAAGGAGGAATGTCTTCAATGGATGAAAACGCAAAACTACAATTTAATATTAAATTTACCCAATATGAAGGTAAAAAATCAGGTGCTAATGTAAGAGCTCTTATTGGAAACATTATTACTAACAATAGTACTAATCAAGATGTAGATGGAAAACTTGTAGAACTTGTAATTGAAAATACATCTTTTAAACCAACAACTTCAGACTTAAAAATGGATGAAATGTCTGCAGAAAGAGCTAAAATAAATACAGGTGCACAATACAATGTTGTACTAAGCCATTCTAAAGATGGATTAGTAAATAAAGTTACAGTTACAAAAGTTACAAATAGTAATTCTTAATAAGTAAATATAATAATTGGGAGGTATAGTATGGAAAACGCAGTTGATGCTTTGAAAATAGCTTTTGCTATATTAGTATTTGTAATTGCTTTAACACTCGCTTTTTCTGTTATAGGACAGGCAAGAGCAACATCAGATATTGTACTAGCATTAAATGATAAAACCAATTATTATGAATATGTAGATGAAAATGATAACAATGCTAGAGAAAAAGATAGGGTTGTTGATTTTGAAACAATCCTTCCAACTATATATAGATATGCAAAAGAACAGTATGCAGTAACAATTCTAAATACTGATGGAACACCAATTGTAAGATATGACTTATACACAGAGGGGTTTATGAGTGGTTGGGACGAAACACTTAAAAGACAGCAAAGAACAGGAAATGATTCAGAATATAATGAAATACAAAAAAGAATTAGCATTGTAGATAATTTTATTTATGAACAATTAAAAGATGAGAAACCTAACATGAGTAGTAATCCTATTATGGATTCACTTGTAAAAGTTTCAGGTGGTATATATAGGTCTGGGGATTTGTATGTAGGAAAAAACGTAAATAATATTAGTGTACAATCTCGTTCAGTAGCACCTTGGATGGGTAACCCCAATACAGATACTATATATAGAATACAAGCAGACTTAGGATATAAAAATATAACTACACAGCTATCAAGTAGTGAACGAAGTAGGTATAGTTATAGTGATGGTTCATATGAACAAAATGGAGTTGTATACAAAGGAAAAAAATTGAGTGATTTAAAAAACAGGAAATTTATTGAAAAATTTTTAGAGATACAGACTAGTGGAGAAACAATTACAGAACAAGATGATAATAATATTCAATATTCACTAGAAACAATAAAAGGAAATAAGAAACTAGAGATAATATATATTTTGCAAGAAGAATAAAAATAGGAGGAAAGAAAAATGGGAGATAGCTTAATTACAATTGTAGCAATATTTTTAGCAGCAATATTAATGTTTGTATTTCCATTAATGTCTATATCAGATAGAAATGATGATGTATCTTTATTAGCAGTACAAACAGAAACAGTAGAATTTGTAGATAATATTCGCTCTACTGGAAAAATAACACAAGAAAATTATGCTTCTTTTGTACAAACTTTAGCTGCTACAGGAAATAGTTATGATGTTGAAATTGAAGTAAAGATATTAGATGAAAATCCTGGAAAAAAATCAGCATTAGCGGAAGCGGATAAAATTGGAGAAAATATATACTATTCAGAATTTACAAAGCAAATAGAAAGTGAAGTATTGTTACAAAATGGGAAAGGTGTTAAAAAATTAAAAGAAGGTGACATTGTATCTGTTAGTGTAAAAAATACAAACACAACTATAGCACAAATGCTAAAAAATTTCTTTTATAGTATTAGTGGAAACGATACATACCAAATTGAAGCACAGCACGCTGGAGTAGTTATGACAAACGGAAAATAAGGAACTTAAGAATAGGTGATAAAATGAAATTACAACACTTAACGATTATTTTTGTAGTAATCGTAATACCAATAACTTTAATATTATCGGCATATATTGGAAATCAAATTGATACAGCATCATTGCAACAATCCTACAATACTAAATTGATGGATGCTACGCATGATGCTGTAGTTGCATTTGAGTTAAATACAGCAAACAATATATATTCTGGAAATGCAGATTCAGTACGTAGAGATATACTAGCGGCTATCAATACTTTTTCTACAACACTTGCAACAAACCTAGGCATGTCTAGTGCAAATACAGAAGCTATTATGCCATATATACCAGCTATTCTAATTACATTATATGATGGATATTATATATATTCTCCATCAGAATATACTTATAGGACAAATACATCGGGAGATACTAAAACAGGATATACGCATATTTTAAAGCCATATATCTATTATTCTAAAAAATATGAAAGTGGAAACGATTATATTATTGTTAATTATACATTAGATAATTATGTAACATTATATGGTAAAATTGGAAATACGCTTATATCAAAATCTGGATACTTAAGTACAGAAAATATTAGAGATTCAATCTATGAAACAGAAAGTTTAAGTGAGACAATAAAGTATAAGTATGAAGATCAGGTAAAAAATGATGATGGAACTTTAAAAGTAGATGAAAATGGAAATCCAGTAATTGGAACATTTATAGGTGAAAAAAACTTTAAATTTGTATATAGAGATGCAAGAAAAATATATTATATTACAGGAGTACCAAGAAGAAATGATGGATGGTATACATTATCTGATTTAACATTAAATATATATAGTGAAGGTGCAATAAACAGTTTAACAGATGATAGTGCAAGAAAATATAAAGTACAATCAGAAGAATTCATGAGATATATTACAACACCAATTGAAGGAAAAACAATTTCTTCTATTGTAAAAGTTGATGGAGAAGAAATATTACAAGCAGATCCAGAAGATGAAACATCTAAATTTAATCAACATAAAAGAGAAGTTATTAGGAATTCAATTCAAGATAATATGAATAATGCAATGGCTATTTATAATGAGAATGCAGGAAGCTTAGGAACTAGTTCATATTTTTCAATGCCAAAGCTATCTGATACGGATTGGGAGAAAATAGTTACAAATGTTAATATAGTTACTTTTATGCAAGGATTAGTAGTAGGAACAAAAACATATAATGATTATGCAATTATTACAAGTACAAATAATAAACAATATGTAGATCCAAATACGATATATTTTACAGCAAATGATGGGTATTATCATACAGTAGAACATATAGCAAATGATAGTAATATTGATGTAGATAATATTATAGGATATAAATATTCAGACTTTAAAAAGGCAAAATATGAAATAAAAGGGCAAAATGATGAAAAACTGACTAGATATTATTTCAAAAGACAAGAATACGCATGTTATGATTGTATTGTTTCTACAAATAAAATTATAGAGACAAGAACGAAGCATGATATATTAGAACAAAATGAAACTTTAAAAAAGAAATACTATACAGCACTTGCACGCGAAAGATATAGTTTAGATAAGCCAACTAAAATATTGTTAAACGGATTTTAGAAATATAATGTTTTAAATATAAAAAAATGGAAAGACTAATAATAAATATAAAAAGTGAGGTTATTATGAGAAAGCTTACAAGAATATTTATTATTAGTTTTTTATTATTGTTACTTATGTATGTTACAAACATTACATCAATTCCTGAAAGCGTAATGTTACTTCAAGGAGAACATTATAGTATAAAAACATTACTTGGTATTAATATAACCACTGAGAGAGAAAATTATGAAACAATTCAAGTTTCAAGTAATTTATCAGAAAGTGCAACAAAAGTAGGAAAAATAAATTATAAATTAAATTTATTTGGAGCAATACCTTTAAAAGAAATAACTGTAAATGTAATTCCTAAAACATATGTAGTACCATTAGGAGATGCAGTTGGGCTAAAACTATATACAAGTGGAGTACTTGTAGTGGGAATGGGAGAAATTGAAGGTGCTGGCAATATCAAATATAAACCATATGAAAACAGTGGAATAGAAGAGGGAGATAGAATTATTGCAATTAATAATAATACAGTAACCTGTACTGCAGATTTAATAAATGAAGTAAATAAATCCAAAGGAAATAGTGTGAATGTACAATATATAAGAGATGAAGACACAATCGAAACAAGTATAATTCCAGCAAAAGGAAGTGACAATAAGTACAAGTTAGGTTTATGGGTAAGAGATGCAGCAGCAGGAGTAGGAACAGTTAGTTTTTATGAGCCAGAAACAAAGACATTTGCAGCATTAGGACATGGAATTCAAGATATAGATACAGGAAAACTGCTAAAAATTGCAAAAGGTGATTTTGTAACTACTAAAATAATTTCTATTGTAAAAGGAAAGAAAGGAACACCAGGTAAAATACAAGGTTCAATTGAAAACAGTACAACAATTGGTAAAGTGGGAAAGAATACGGAGTTTGGAGTATTTGGAACTCTAAATAATACTACAATATTAAACATTAATAAAAATGATGCAATAGAGGTTGCATCACGTGATGAAATAAAAGAAGGAAAGGCAACTATTATTTGTACAGTAGAAGAGGGAAATAAAAAAGAATATGAAATAGAAATACAAAAAATATATAGAAACAATAATGAGAATAATAAGAGTATGTTAGTAAAAGTAACAGATAAAGAATTATTAGAAAAAACAGGGGGAATAATACAAGGAATGAGTGGAAGCCCTATTATTCAAAATAACAAATTAGTAGGAGTATTAACACATGTATTGGTAGGAGAGCCTGAAACAGGTTATGGCGTATTTGCAGACCTTATGATAAAACAATCAAGAGAGGTAGAAAACTAATTCTACCTCTCTAATATCATAGGTCCTATATCAGTTACATTGCCAGCACCTAATGTTAAAACAATATCATTTGGTTTTGCATGTTCTTTTACATAAGAAACAATATCATTAAAATCTGAAATATATTCTGAATGGCTTCCTCTTGTAGAATTAATACGTTCTACAATATCTTTGGAAGAAACACCATAAGTATTAGTTTCTCTTGCAGCATATATATCTGCTATAATAATGTGGTCAAAGTTACTAAGTGCCTGTGAAAAGTCATCTAATAAAGTTTTTGTTCTACTGTAAGTATGAGGCTGAAAAATAACCCAAGACTCATTAAATTTCTTATTATTTAATGCATTACAAGTTGCACTAATTTCTGTTGGATGATGAGCATAATCATCATATATACGAATATTATTATAACTACCTTTATATTCTAACCTTCTATGTGCTCCTGTAAAATCTTTTAAAGCATCTTTCATTGTTTTAGCAGAAATATTATAATGGTCACATAAGCTAATGCATGCAAGAGCATTTAAAACATTATGAATACCTGCAACAGATAGTTCAATATGCTCAAAAAACTCTTTATTTTTATATACATCAAACTCTGCAAATCCGTCATCATTAAAAGAAATATTATCAGCTGTAAAATTAGCTTTTAAATTTTTAATACCATAAGTTACAAAAGAAGATATCGTGTCATCTGCTAAATCTAAACAATTTTCATCATCTGCATTTAATACTAAAAAACCATCCTTAGGTAGTAGTTTTACATATTTTATGAAAGCATTTTTTATATTATCAAATGTCTTAAAATAATCTAAATGATCATTATCAATATTTAAAATAATTTCTGCTTTTGGTCTAAATTTTAAAAAACTTTCTACATATTCGCAAGCTTCAATGATAAAATAATCACTATTTCCAACTCTATAATTTCCGTTAATTTGCTTTAGAATACCACCAACTTGAATATTAGGGTCAAATTTTGCTTTTAAAAAACAAATTGCAACCATAGAAGTAGTAGTGGTTTTGCCATGTGTACCAGATATACCAATAGTATCAGAAAAGGCTTTTGTAAGTTCGCCTAAAAAATCGCAACGTTCAATAATAGGAATATTATTTTCTTTTGCAAAAATGATTTCTGGATCTTCTTGTTTAATTGCAGCAGTATAAACAACTGCATCTGATTTTTTCAAATTTTCAAAATCACGCCCAATAGTAACTTGAATTCCATTATTAGCTAATCTATCAGTGATTTCAGAACGATTAGCATCAGAGCCAGTAATTTTAAAATTCCAATTATTTAAAATTTCTGCAATACCACTCATACTAACTCCGCCAATTCCAAGCATATGTATATGTTTATATTTTTTGATGTTTTCAATATTTGCCAAAGCCATTCGCCCCTTTAATTTTTATTTAAACAATTATCATTAATAACAAATAAATTATATACTGTAAATAGTTTTTTTTCAATATTATTTTATGTATTATGTATAAAATTTGTTAAAAATATGCATTATATAAGTAAGAAAAAAATGAAATCAAAAATTTTGTAAAATAGAGGAGGAAAAAACAAATTTATGACGAATAATATATTTGTACATAAAAGTACAAATTTTAAAACTTTAGAAAGAGGTGCTTAAATTATGCAAATTACAGACGTACGTTTAAGAAAAGTAAATTCAGAAAACAGAATGAAAGCTGTTGCTTCTGTAACATTCGATAATGAATTCGTAATTCACGATATCAAAGTTATCGAAAGCCAAAATGGATTATTTATAGCTATGCCAAGCAGAAAAACTCCAAACGGAGATTTCAAAGATATAGCTCATCCAATTAATGCTGAGACAAGAGAGAAAATTCAAAAAGCTATATTAGAAGCTTATGATGCTCCAGATGCCGAAGAAGGATCTGAATCAGCAGAATAATATAAATAAAAAATGACCTGAAAGCAGGTCATTTTTTTGTATTCTAGGAAATTCATGCCAGTGGCATAAATTTCCGTAGAAGATAATTATGGCGGAAGTTAGATTTTGTAAGCAGTTGGCACTGCGTACAAAATCTTAGTTTCGGTTTTTTGTTGCATTATAGGAAAGTCCACGGTTTCAAACTAAAAGGTAGGGGCGATTATTAATCGCTCGTTCTCACAAAGGCTTTATTATGTAAGAAAAATTATAAAAATAGGGGGCAGATATAAATCTACCTCCTACAAAACTATTTTCTAATTTGGATTTCCTCTTTTTAAATCAAATACAATAGCATCTTGGTTATCAAATAGATATTGAGAATCACTAGTATCTGTTTTAATTGGATCAATATCGCCTCTAGCATCTTTTGGGTAATCATCTTTTATTAAATCAGACTTCTTTTTCTTTGTAACCTTATCTTCTTCTGCAATACCATTTGTAAATTTAGCAAAATCATATGTTTTACTAGGATGAGGTTCTTTATATTTTGCCTCCATAAAATCTACTTTACCATCACCGTATTGGTCTTTTCCCTTTAAATCCTTATACACATATGCACACATCTTAAAACCAAGTGCTTCCAATTTTCCAGCCTTAATATTTGGTTTCCAATCCCATTTAGGATTACTAATTTTTGAGTCATAAGCTACTTTATCAGCATTATAAGTTACACCATAAATCCACTCTCTATGGTCATTAAATTCTTTTTCCCAAACTTCTGCCTCTTCACGGGTTAAGCCACCAAATACCAATTTTGTTGTAGCATTTGTCATTATAGAATCACGATACTTAGAATGTCCTTTAAATCCTAATTGAGAAAGATTTTGAATAGATATCATTGTTCCAACATGGTATTTTCTATAAAGTGTGTATAATGGTTGTGTAGCAGGTCCAACAAAGTCTGCAAAATCATCTACATATAAAAAATGTGGAATTCTAGAATGTTCATTTCCTGGACGTCTTAAAACAGCAAATTGCATTAATAGTAGAAAGAACAATCCAAAGGCTTTGTGGGCAGTTGCTCCTAGGTCACCACGTCTTGTACAAACAAGAGTTACATGACCATCAGCTAACATTTTATCAAAATCAATATTATTTGTTCTATTACACAAAATGTTTCTTACATTGGCAAGTCTTAATAGGTTATCGAGCTCTGTAATAGCAGAGTATACATACCTTCCAGTTTCTGCTACTAATTCAGGACTTCCGTAGAAATTCTTTTTAAAATATCCAAGTTGTATAGAATATTCTTCTGCGAGTTCAGGAATTTCTTCCATTTTATGGCACATATCTTCTATTAAACTAAAATCATTTAACATTTTTAGCATATCTTCTAAGTTTGGCAAATCACCATTATGCAATCTAGGATACATTACTTTTAAAAGAATTGATAAGTTTTCAACAGCTTGTGCTGCAGAATTTTCACGGTATGTCTCTTCATCATCAGTATGAGTTGTTTTATACATTCCTCTTATAACAGTAGATATAGCAACAGAAGTTAAGGCTGGGTCATCAAACATAAAAGGGTTTAAGCCAATTGAGTTTGAATCATTAGGGTCTATAATATTTGGTTTAATATTATAATTTTTTGCAACATCTGCCATACGGTTTACTGAATCAATATCTGGTGATACTAAAGTTACACCAACATTACGATATATAATTCCATTCGTAGTTTTATCACTATAAATCATTTTTTTCATGTATGCCTTATAAATAGCTTCTTTGCCAGAAACAGGTGATAACATATTTAAAGAAAAGTTTTCATTTAAATAATTATTATCATAAGGAAGATTTAAATGTGCTATACCAGTTTTTAAAGCTGTAAATCCCATTTCCTTTGAAACTTCTTTAAAGAAATTCTTCTTTTCAATATCTCTTGCCATCATTGGTTCAAATACCATGGTGGTTTTTCCAGTTCCAGAGTATCCTACAATTAAAGCTGGATCAAACCTTCTGCTTTCAGAAATTTTAGCAAGATGTCCTTTAATTTTATCTCTACAAAGTATATTTTCACAAGTGTATGGTCCCATTCCAACACTTTTATCAGATAAATCAATACCTCCATAATCATTAATACCATCACGGATATCTTTATTTTCATTAATACCAGTGAATAACCACTTAAATACAGGATAAAATGTAACTAAAGGTAAATAAATAGCAACTGCTTGAAAAGCTGGTCTAATTAAATTAGAAAATTCTGTAACAATTGTTGTATAATTTGGAACAGAGACAAACAATAGCCATAAAAGACCATTAAGCCATTGAACTGCCATTGAAATTCCGACTACATATAAACTAACACAATATACATATAAAAAGCCTACTTTCATCCAATATGACTTTGCAAAACTTGATGCTCCAGAAAATAGAAATGCAAATACTGGACATGCAAGAGCAAAAGTATATGCTATTGGTCCCCAATAAGAAACACCTATTCCAGTAAAAAATAGCATAAGTAATTCTACAATTCTATCAACCATGACATAAATAGTAGCAAGAGTTAATATGTATGTAACAAAGGTATTTCTATCTGTACCTAACCATTTTAAAAATTTATCTATATATTTTAGCAATTTTTTCACCACTTTCAAATAAATATATACACTATATATTATCCTATAAAATTAAGAAAAAATCAAGGAAAAATGAGAAAAAAAGTGTAAAATAATGCAATATAATATAAAAAATTTATAAAATACTTGAATGTTAATAAAAGTTTGAATATAATGATAAAATAGTAATAAGAAAAGAAGAGAGGTAATTATGCAAAAGGAAAGAAAAAAACAAGTAAAAGAAAGCTTTATGCAAGGCGTTTTTGCAATGATGTTTTCACAAGTATTAATAAAGTTGATAGGGCTTATATATAGATTATATTTAACAAATAGAGAAGGATTTGGAGATGAAGGTAATGCAATATATAGTTCAGGTTTTTATATATATTCACTTCTTCTAACCCTTTCTTCCGTAGGAATTCCAAACGCAATTTCCAAATTAGTATCAGAAAGGATTGCAGTAGGAGATAATAAAGGAGCTAATCGTATTTTTAAAATTGCATTTTTTACATTTGGTTTATTAGGATTTATAGGAACTTGTATTCTATTTTTTGGAGCACACTATATATCAAACTTCATAATACAAATTCCAGAGGCAGAATTAACCTTAGTTGCATTATCTCCATCTATATTTTTTGTAGCACTAATATGTGTTATAAGAGGGTATTTTAATGGAAATGGAACATTGAAAGTAACAGCAAATTCACAAACATTAGAACAGATTTTTAAAGCAGTTTTTACAATTCTACTTGTTGAACTTGTAGCAATAGCTATGGGAATAAATACAAAAGTAATGGCAGCAGGAGCAAATCTTGCAACAACAGTTGCGACAATAGGAAGTTTTATATATTTATTTGTATTTTACAAAAACAACAGAACATTAAATGTAAATTCAGTAGGAGTTACGACACGGAAAAGAAAGTATATTAAGAGTAATAAAGAACATACTAAGAGTATCTATTCCAATTTCACTTAGTGCTATTTTATCTTCAATTAATAAAAATATAGATTCTACAACAGTAGTTAGAGGACTCAAAAATTTTATGGATGAAGGAGCTGCTAAAATACAATATGGTATATTAAGTGGAAAAGTGGATACATTAACATCATTACCACTATCTTTTAACATTGCATTTGCAACAGCACTAGTACCAGCTCTTTCATATGCAAGAGCTAAAAATGATATGACTACTGCTAATAAAAGGGTTAGTTTTTCTATTTTAGTTACAATATTAATAGGACTTCCTTGCACAGTAGGAATGTATATATTTGCAGAACCTATATTAAAACTATTATTTCCTGCACAATCTTCAGGAACAGTTTTATTACAAATTAGTGCATTAGCAATTATATTTACTGTTCTTGCACAAACAATTAATGGAGCACTACAAGGATTGGGAAAAGTGATGGTTCCAGCAATAGCTTTTGCAATAGGAGTTGTAGCAAAATTTATTATTAATGTAATATTGGTTCCAATACCAGAAATAGGAGTAATTGGAGCAGCAATAGGGACAATAGCTTGTAACATGATAGCATGTATAATAGGATTTATTGTATTAAAGAAAAATATGACTATAGAATTCAAAATTTCAAAATATATAATAAAACCGATAATAGCTACATTTATAATGTCAATTTGCTCATATGCTATTTATATAATATTATTGAAAATCCTTTCATTAAAAATAGCTGCTATTATTGCAATATGTTTAGCTATGGTAATTTATGCTCTTGCAATTGTAAGTTTAAAGGTATTTACAAAAGAAGAAATCTATATGATTCCTTATGGACAAAAAATACATGGAATTCTTACAAAAATGGGAATTTATAAAACAGAAAACCAAGCATAAAACTTTTATCAAAATAGCAAATAAGACCAAAAATATGGAAAAAATCAGGGATTAAAAGAAAAAAATAAAATAAAAAAGAGGGATTTTATAGAATTTTGGCGAATAATTATATTGTAGTTGAAAAAATACTACATAAATGAAACTTTTAGGAGGTAATTTAAATGAACAAATCAGATTTAATCGCAGCCATAGCTGCTAAGACAGGAGAAACAAAAAAAAGTGCTGAAACAGCTGTTAATGCTTTTGTTGACGTTGTAACAGAAGCTTTAGTAAAAGGAGACAAAGTACAATTAGTTGGATTTGGTTCTTTCGAAGTAAGAAAAAGAGCAGCTAGAAAAGGAAGAAACCCACAAACTAAAGAAGAAATTAAAATACCAGCATCTAAAGCTCCAGTATTCAAAGCAGGAAAAGCTTTAAAAGATTTAGTTAACAAAAAATAAGATTTGTATATATTTAAATAAATATATGAATTCATATGAAATAAGGGATATAGTTTAGCTATATTCCTTATTTTTAAACAATATAAACTAAAATATAATATGACAAAAATTGAAAAAATTATAAAAAAGTATTGACAAGAAACTTAATTACATATTATAATAACTTTTGTTATAAGGAAGACCAGTTCAAAAAATTAAAAAAATGCAGATGTGGCGGAACTGGTAGACGCACAGGACTTAAAATCCTGCGGTTGAATAAACCGTGCCGGTTCGATTCCGGCCATCTGCACCAAAATATCAGGTTAGAAATTAAATTTCTAATCTGTATTTTTTTGCGTAATTTAAGTAAAATCCCCTATTTTATAAGGTTTAGAAAAGAGTTTTAAAAAGTTCTAAAAAATACCCTAAAATGTATATAAAATGTCGGGATTGAATGTCGGGAAATTTTTTAATCTTTGATAAGTCTATCAAATACTCCTTTTATTTATTATTATTCCTATTCTGCTTATCAGAAAGGATTACAAAATGGAATTTATACCATACAAAGCTAATGAATGTTTCGAACATTTATATTATCAAATACCAATGGAATTGTTCTTCAATCCGAAATATAAAGATAAGTTAAATTCAGATAGTAAAATTCTTTATGGATTTTTACTAAATAGATTAACATTATCAGCAAAAAATAATTGGTTTGATGAAAATGAAGAAGTCTTTCTAATATTTACAAGAAAAG
>CANOGC010000025.1 GCA_947565445.1 uncultured Clostridium sp.
CACCAGGGCTAAGTGGAGTACAAGTAGGAGAAAAGCTAGTAGAAGTATTAGGACATACACCAACACAAGTAATAGTAGGAGCAACAATAGGAGTTATAGCAGGAT
Source organism: uncultured Clostridium sp. (assembly GCA_947565445.1). Taxonomy (GTDB): domain Bacteria; phylum Bacillota; class Clostridia; order TANB77; family CAG-508; genus RGIG8482. Next base: position 106 of record CANOGC010000025.1, read on the forward strand.
TAATATTTTAATATAAAAGGAGTAGAAAAATGGGAGATATTGAAATTGCAAGAAGTGTAAAATTAAAACCAATAGAAGAAGTAGCAAAAAAAGTAGGAATCGAAAAAGATGAACTAGAATGCTATGGAAAATATAAAGCTAAAATATCTAATGAGTTAAGAAATAGAGTTAAAAACAACCAAAATGGAAAGCTAATATTAGTAACAGCAATTAACCCAACACCATTAGGGGAAGGAAAAACAACAATATCTATAGGGTTGGCAGATGGATTATCATATATTGGAAAAAAAGCAATGCTAGCACTAAGAGAGCCATCATTAGGACCAGTATTTGGGGTTAAAGGTGGTGCAACAGGTGGAGGACATGCACAGGTTGCTCCAATGGAAGATATTAACCTACATTTTACAGGAGACATTCATGCTATAACATCAGCAAATAACCTGCTTTCAGCTTTAATAGATAATCATATTTATTTTGGAAATGAATTAGGGTTTAAAAAAGTAGTATGGAGAAGATGTGTAGACTTAAATGATAGACAATTAAGAACTATAGAGTGTGGTTTATCAGGAGAAAAAGGTGTTGTGCCAAGACAAGATGGTTTTGATATTACAGTAGCATCTGAAATTATGGCAATACTATGTTTAAGTTTAGACTTAGAAGACTTAAAAACTAGAATAGGAAATATTATAATAGGTTATAACGAAGAAGGGGCACCTATTTATGCAAAAGACTTAAAAGCAGAAGGAAGTATAGCAGCTTTATTAAAAGATGCTATAAAACCAAATATGGTACAAACATTAGAACATACACCTGCTCTTATTCATGGTGGACCATTTGCTAATATTGCACATGGATGTAATAGTGTAATGGCAACAAAAATGGCACTAAAATTAGCGGATTATGTTGTAACAGAAGCAGGATTTGGAGCAGATTTAGGAGCAGAAAAATTTGTTGATATTAAATGTAGAAAAGCTGGGATAAAACCAGATGCAGTAGTTATAGTTGCAACAATGAAAGCATTAAAATATCATGGTGGAGTAGAAAAAGAAGATATAAGAAAAGAAAACATAGAAGCATTAGAAAAAGGAATACATAATTTACTAAAACATGTTGACAACTTAAAAAATAAATTAGGTTTAAATGTAATTGTTGCAATTAATAAATATATAGATGATAGTGAAAAAGAAATTACATTATTAAAAGAAAAGTTACAAGAACAAGGCATTAATTTAAGTTTAGTAGAAGCATGGGAATATGGCGGTAAAGGAGCAAGTGATTTAGCACAGAAAATAGTAGAGTTAACTAGCAAAGAGACATCTTTACAATATGCATATAACTTAGAAGATTCTATAAAAACTAAAATTGAAAAGATTGCAAAAAACATTTATGGTGCAGAAGGTGTAGAATATTCTAAAGAAGCAGAAGAAGAAATTAGTAAAATTGAAAAATTAGGTTATGCTAAATTCCCAATATGTATGGCAAAAACACAATATTCATTTTCAGATGACCCTAAAAACTTAATTTGTGATAAACCATTTACAATACATGTACAAGAAATACGCCTAAAAACAGGAGCAGAGTTCATTGTAGTGCTAACTGGAAAGATTTTTACAATGCCAGGTTTACCAAAAGTACCAGCAGCAGAAAGTATAGATGTAGATAAAGATGGAAACATAGTAGGTATTTTCTAAACTTTGTATAAATTCTCCCTTTTTGGAAAAAATATTTAAAAAGATTAATTCCAAAGGGGGATTTTTATTGAAAAAGATAGTAAAAACAGTTAATAAAAATAGAATTGCAATTATTAGCATTAGTTTAGCATTATTAGTATTTATTCTATATAATATGTTTAGTGTTAGTATGGTACAAGCCTTATCAAAATATGGTTCTAGAGGAGACGAAGTTAGACAAATACAAACAAAGCTAAAAAGATGGGGATATTATAGTGGAAATGTAGACGGAATATATGGTAGTGGTACACTTTCTGCTGTAAAGTATTTTCAAAGAAAAAATGGACTTGTAGTTGATGGGATTGCAGGGAAAAGAACATTAGAAGCAATGGGAATATATACATCTAGTACAAGTAGCTCTGCTTCTTCAAATTCAAGTGATTTAAATCTACTTGCAAGGCTAGTTTATGGAGAAGCAAGGGGAGAACCATATACAGGGCAAGTTGCTGTTGCATCTGTTGTATTAAATAGAGTTAGAAATTCTAATTTTCCAAATACAATAGCAGGAGTAATTTATCAAAAAGGTGCATTCAATGTAGTAGATGATGGTCAAATTAATTTATCTCCAAATAGTACTGCAAAAAAAGCAGCACAAGATGCATTAAACGGATGGGATCCATCATATGGATCTATATATTATTTTAACCCAGCTACTGCAACAAATAAATGGATATGGTCAAGACCACATGTAGTAACAATAGGAAAACATAGATTTTGCAAATAGAAAAAGAATGGAAATTTGAAAATATTACTTTTCTCAAATTTCCATTCTTTTTAATGCATTTCTTGAAATTCAATTTCTTCTTTTTTATATTCCTCTGGTTTTAAACCTACAGTACCTTTCATGTAATCTAATAGGAATATGAAAAATACTGTAAATATGCAACCTAAGATGACATATACACATGATGTAGTAGTTATTTCTAATAAAGCAGAGCAAATAAGACATAAGATAGCCTTAATAATACTATATAAAAGTTCATCTACTAAAGATATTTTTGTTCTCATAGATGATGTAGTAAAGTTCGATAAATATCTTTTTGCTAAAGTATAATATGGACCTTTTATCGTATATTGCAAAGCAAACATTAGGAATATAATCATTAGAGCTAATCCAAAATTTAAATTAGTCATAGTACATAAACCAATTATAATAAATGAAATAGTAGAACGGGTAGCAAAAACACTTAATGCTTGGTTTCTGTATTTATTATGAAATTTATCTTGATGTGATGCAGAAATACCAGATATTAATTGAAGACCTGCGTATACTAACCCAAAGTATTGTTCAGGTAAATGAATATCTGTTAAAATACTACTTCTTAAAGTAGAATACATTGCTAAAAATGCACAAAAGAAACCATCAAATATAATTAAGCTTCTAAGCCTATTAGATTTGACGATAAATTTAGTAGCTTGTTTTAGGTCTGATAAAATATCTTTAATAGAAGGAGCAGGCTCATCTTCTTGTGAATTATCTACATCTTTAAAATTAAAAGATAGAAGCAATGATATAATACATATTATAAGGCATAGTAGCATTGGAAGATATCCATTAATAACAAATAAAAAACCTGTTGAAATACCAGAAATAGCATCTAAATAGTAATATATAGAACTTGATTTTCCATCTATTTTAGCAAATATTGCACCTCTTTTTTCAGATTTTGGAATAGAATCATAAAGTAAATTAGATTCAGTTAAACCTTTTAAAGCATATCCAAAAGCAGACAAGAACCATGCAAATATTACCATATACATATTATTTGCAAGTATAAGAAAAAGAATATCTCCTACAACAAAAATATTACCTAATATTAAACTTCTTCTTTTGCCTAATTTATTAACTATTATATTACTAGGAATTTCTAATATAAATTTAAATATAGGGTAAAAGGCATCTACAAACAGAACTTGTGCAGCAGTTAATCCTTTTATACTAGTTAAAAATAAAAATTCAATTGCATAATAAAATAGTGCATCCCAAGAAAGACCTTTATATATTGGGAATATTTTCATATTATATGACATATTTTTACTATTTTTCATATAATTCTCCTTTGTATAAATCTAAAATAAATAGTTGCTTGAATATGTAGTAATATAAAATTAAAAATTCCGTTCTCCACGGCGTTTTAGTATAATTGGTTTTAACAAGAAAGATACACACTATACTTTGAGAAAAAGAAATATGACGCCTTTGGCTAACAGGTCGAACTCGTTTTTAATTTTATATTACTACATATTCTTTATACTGTTATCCTGTAATTTATAAAAAGATTATATAATAACGGAAAATCTTTGTAAAGAAGTTTGTAATATAAATTGACAAAAATCATAGATATTGATAAGATAGAAAAAGAAAAAAGACATAGGAGTTTGAATATGAATTTATATCCTAAAATTTATTTGCAAAATGTGCAAGAGATTACATATGAAATGCTAGAAAAAAATGGTATTTTAGGGCTTATATTAGATGTAGATAATACATTAATAGATTATTACAAAAACATGCCAGAAGGCATATTAGAGTGGTGTACAAATTTAAAGCAAAAAGGAATAAAGTTTTGCATTGCTTCAAACAGTAATAAAAAAGAAAAAGTAGAGATGGTGGCAAAGAAGCTTGATATACCATATGTATATTTTGCAAAAAAGCCATTAAAAAGAGGTTTAATAACAGCAAGTAATAAAATGGGACTAGAAAGTAATAAAATAGCAGTGGCAGGAGATCAAATTTTTACAGATGTATTAGGGGCCAATAGAGTAGGGATGTTTTCTATTTTAGTAGAACCCATTGAAGAAAAAGATATATTAATTACTTTAATAAAAAGACCAATTGAAAATCGAATTAAAAGAAAGTATGGAGAAAAAAATCAGGAAGGAGAATAGCAAAAAATGTATATAAATGATGTACATATTTTATCTTATGTAGGAGTAGGAATATTAGCGGCAATTATAGGATGGTTTATTAATTGGGTAAACTTAAGACTTCCAGAAGAAAAAAAAGTATTTTCAAAAGAAATATTTAAGCAATATAAAAAAGTAAAGATTAATGGCTGGATTATTCTTTGTATGATTTTTTCATATATCGCTTTAGTATATTTTTGTGGAATTCACAAAGGCTTTTACGAAAATTTAACATTAATAAAGTTTGGAATACTAATACCAATGCTATTATCTGCATTTGTTATAGATTATAGGTTACAAATTATACCTAATAGATTAAATTTGACCATGTTTGAAATAGGACTTTTAATTACTTTTATATATGGAATTTCTAATATTAATATAGCAAGAGAAATGTTATTAGGAATGGTTGCAGGTGCTGGAATTTTTCTTTTAATAACTCTTGTTGGTGGGCTTATTGCAGGAAAAGAAGCGATGGGCTTTGGAGATGTAAAACTAATGGGAGCATTAGGACTATACTTTGGGCTTTATGGCATTATAGTAGTTTCATTAATTGCATTTTTATTAGGAGCAATCATTAGTATAGTACTAATTGCTACTAAAAAGAAAAAATCAGATGAATATATTCCATTTGGTCCATTTATAGTAATGGCAGCCATAATTGTAATATTTGTTCCATTTGATATATTAGTACAAATTTTATTTAAAGTATTTACATTAGGAATGGCTAAACGGATAGATTAATAATATTCAAATCTATAATTAGGGGGAAAAGGGATGAATGCAAAATTAAAATGGTTAAGAGATAAAATTACAAGAATGAACATGGATGGAATGATTGTTTCAAATCCTATAAATATTCGTTATCTAATACGGAGTAAAAGCAGAAGGAGTTTTATTATTAACAAGAAAAGAAAATATATACATTACAGATGCAAGATATATTGAATTAGTAAATAAAACACTAACGATAGATGATGAAATTATTGCGACTAATATTACAGATGTATCAAAAGAAGATTATGAAAACTTTTTCATGTTTTGCGAGAATGTTGGCTTTGAAGAAAACTATATAACTTATGCAAAATACCAAGATTTAAAAATAAAATATAAAATTAATAATTTAGTAGAAACAGAGCATATTATAGAGAAGCAAAGAATGATAAAAGATGAAGAAGAAATAAAAAATATTGAAATGGCATGTAAAATAACAGACGATTGCTTTACTCATTTGCAGTCTTTTATAAAAAAAGGAATGACAGAAAAAGAAATTGTATGGGAAATAGAAAAATATTTTGTAACGCATGGAGCAGAAGGAGTAAGTTTTGAAACTATTGTAGCATCGCGGACCAAATTCGTCTATGCCACATGCAGTTCCAACTGAAAGAAAAATTGAAACAGGAGATATAATTACAATTGATTTCGGATGTAAATATAATGGGTATTGTTCAGATATGACAAGAACTATTTTTGTAGATTATGTTCAAGATTATATAAAGCCAATATATGAATTAGTTTTAAAAAACCAGCAATTAACTTTAAAAGAGTTATATGATGGAGCAAATGTTAAAGTTCTATCTAGAATGGTGGAAAACGATTTTAAAGTAAATAGGTTTGAATTGGTACATGCTATAGGGCATGGTGTAGGCTTAGATGTTCATGAAGAGCCAGTGATAAGTCCAAGAACAGGGGATTTTATATTAAGAGAAAATATGGTTATAACAGATGAACCAGGTATATATATTACAGGTAAATTTGGTGTTCGTATAGAAGATACTATTGTTATTACAAAACAAGGTGCAAAAGGACTAACAAATTCAAGTAAAGATTATGTTATAATTAAAGGATAATGTTATTTAAAAAGAAAATGTAGTAATATAAAATTAAAAATTCCGTTCTCCAAGGCGTTTTAGTATAATTGGTTTTAACAAGAAAGATACACACTATACTTTGAGAAAAAGAAATATGACGCCTTTGGCTAACAGGTCGAACTCATTTTTAATTTTATATTACTACATTTTCTATAAAACACTACTGGATAGAGAAAAAAAGAAAATATTGGTAAAATCTTGATTTTTAAACAAATATAGTATAAAATATTAAAGATAATGAAATAATAAGGAGGAAACGAAATGGCAGAAGTATATATGGCAGGAGATTTTAGAAATGGTACAACATTTGAAATGGATGGAAATGTATATAAGGTAGTAGAATTTCAACACGTAAAACCAGGAAAGGGAGCAGCATTTGTAAGAACTAAATTAAAAAACGTAATTTCAGGAGCAGTTTTAGAAAAAACTTTTAACCCTTCTGAAAAATACCCAGGAGCAGAAATTGAAAAAAGAGAAATGCAATACTTATATAATGATGCAGATTTATACTATTTTATGGATAATGAATCATATGAGCAAATTCCATTAAATAAAGAACAATTAGGAGATAGTTTAAAATACATTAAAGAAAATATGAGTGTAAAAATTCTATCTTTTAAAGGAAACGTATTTGCAGTAGAACCACCAATGTTTGTTGAATTGGAAGTTACATATACAGAACCAGGATTTGCTGGTAATACAACAACTACATCTGGAAAACCAGCAACACTAGAAAATGGATTCGAAATAAATGTACCATTATTTATTAACATTGGAGATGTTATAAAAATAGATACTAGAACTGGTGAATATATGGAAAGAGTTTAATTAATAGGAAATTTCATTTCCTAAGAGAGGAAGGCAAAAATTTATGTCAAAACTACAAGAAGAGTTTAATGCAATTATTGCAAAGATTGAAGAAAGAATTACAGATGAAGAGGAACTTGGTTTTGTAAAACAGCAAATAATAGATGTGTCTATGTTATATATAAATGAATTAAATAAAGTAATAGACATTAGTGAAAGAAGAGTAAATCAAGTTGTAGAAAACCAACGAATACTAGAAAAAAAGCAAAATCAAATTGAGAGTACATTAAGCAATATGGAAAAAGAGTTTTTTGTTGAAGATGAAGAATATGATTTTGAAATTGTGTGTCCATATTGTAATTATGAATTTGTATCAGATATAGCTACAGATATAAAAGAAGTAGAATGCCCAGAATGTCATAATATGATAGAATTAGATTGGAATGAAGACGAAGGTGGATGTGATGGACATTGTGGTGGATGCCATGAATGTGGAGAACATATAGAAGAAGACGATGAAGACAGCGAAGATATTGAAGAAAGTGAAAATGACGAAGATATGTAAATATGTAAATTATAGCGTAGTATTGATTTTATGTTAATACTATGCTATAATTATATTATCAGATACTTTAAACTGCTTAGTCCGTTTTTTTAGACTGAGCCACACTCCAGAGGAGGTAAGCAATGTTAACTATTGAAACAATGTTAAGTAACTGGCAATTCAAAATGGGCAAAAGCGATTGCAAAAATGGATATCGCGACAAGTATCAAAAGCTTTGCCTTGAAAGACGAACGAAGGGTTTAGCAATCAGAAAAAGCAAAATGGCTTACATAGATGGCTTCAACGTAGCCATGAATCGTAGCTAACAAACAAGCCTGCCTCCACGGAGGCTTTTTTTATGTAAAAAATTAAAAAAATTTCAACAAACACTTGTTTAAAATAAATAAATGTAGTATAATAATTCTTGCATGTATAAATAATATAATAAATACATGTTGGGGGTTAAAAATGAATGATAAAATAGTAATTAAGGGAGCAAAAGAACATAATTTAAAAAATATAAATTTAGAGATACCAAGAGATAAACTAGTAGTTATTACAGGGCTTTCAGGCTCACGGTAAATCTTCTTTAGCATTTGATACACTATATGCAGAAGGGCAAAGAAGATATGTAGAGAGCTTATCAAGCTATGCAAGGCAGTTTTTAGGTTTAATGGAAAAACCAGATGTAGAATCTATAGAAGGATTATCACCAGCAATTTCAATAGACCAAAAAACAACATCAAGAAATCCACGTTCGACAGTAGGAACAGTAACAGAAATTTACGATTATATTCGTTTGTTATATGCAAGGATAGGAATTCCGTATTGCCCAAACTGTGGTAAAAAAATTGAAAAGCAATCTATAGACCAAATAGTAGATAACATTATGGAACTAGAAGAAGGAACAAAAATACAAGTATTATCACCAGTTATTCATGATAGAAAAGGAGAATTTACAAAATTACTAAATGATTTTGCAAAAGAAGGATTTGTTCGTGCAAGAATTGATGGAGAAACAGTAGAACTAACAGATGATTTAGAATTAGATAGAAAGAAAAAACACAAAGTGCAAATAATTGTAGACCGTTTAGTTATAAAACCAGATATTAGAAATCGTCTAGCAGAATCTGTAGAAATTGCAATGAAACATGCAAATGACTTAGTTTTAATAGATATCGTGGGGCAAGAAGAAAAACTATTTAGCGGAAACTATGCTTGTCCAGATTGTGGAATTAGTTTTCCAGAATTATCACCAAGAATGTTTTCATTTAATAATCCAGTAGGAGCATGTCCTACTTGTACAGGTATAGGCTTTTTAATGAAAATGGATGAAGACTTAATTGTACCAGATAAAAATAAAACTCTATATGATGGAATAAAGGCCTTTGGAGCAAGTACAATGAAAAAGGGTGACACCATGGCAAAAATGTACTTTGAAAGCATTGCAAAGCACTATGGGGTTAATATTAAACAACCAATAAAAAAATTGCCAAGAGAGTTTTTAGATAAAATATTATATGGTACAGGTGACGAAGAAATTGACTTTGAATATACATCAGCAGCTGGAACTAGAAGATTTAAGGCACCATTTGAAGGGGTTATTCCTACACTAGATAGACGATATAATGAAACAAAATCACAAGGAATGAGAGATTTCTACGAAATGTACATGAGTTATAGTGCATGTCCAACATGCCATGGAGCAAGGCTAAAAAAAGAAGTTCTTTCTGTAAAAGTAGGAGATAAAAACATTAATGAATTAACAGATATGTCTATTGATAAAATAAAAGACTATCTAAATTCTTTAAAATTAACTAAAAAAGAAGCAATGATTGCAGACCAAATAATGAGAGAATTAAACCAAAGGTTGCAATTTTTAATGGATGTAGGGCTAGAATATTTAACTTTATCAAGAGCGGCAGGAAGTTTATCTGGTGGAGAAGCACAACGTATTCGTTTAGCAACACAAATTGGTTCTGGCTTAAGTGGGGTACTATATATATTAGATGAGCCAAGTATAGGGTTGCATCAAAGAGATAACGACAAATTACTTGCAACATTAAAGAAATTAAGAGATTTAGGAAATACCTTAGTTGTAGTTGAACATGATGAAGATACAATGTATGCAGCAGACCAAGTTATAGATATTGGGCCAGGTCCAGGAGTGCATGGTGGAAATGTAATTGCACAAGGAACAGCAGAAGAAATTAAGAAAATTCCAGAATCTATTACAGGACAATATTTAAGTGGTAGGAAAAAGATTCTTGTACCATCAAAAAGAAGGAAATCTAATGGTAAATTTATAGAGATAATTGGAGCTTCAGAAAATAACTTAAAAAATGTAAGAGTCAAGTTTCCATTAGGTGTATTTACTTGTGTAACAGGGGTTTCTGGTTCTGGCAAAAGTACACTTATTAATGAGATTTTATATAAAACAGTAGCAAAAGAAATATATGGTTCTAATGAAAAACCAGGTAAATGCAAAGAAATTAAAGGGTTAGAAAACATAGATAAAATTATTAATATAGATCAATCTCCAATTGGAAGAACACCACGTTCTAACCCAGCAACATATACAGGTGTATTTGATATGATACGTGATATATTTGCAAATACTAATGAAGCAAAGCTTCGTGGGTATCAAAAAGGGCGTTTTAGTTTTAATGTACCCGGAGGAAGATGTGAGGCATGTAATGGAGATGGTATATTAAAAATCGAAATGCATTTCTTGCCAGATATATATGTACCTTGTGAGGTTTGCCATGGGCATAGATATAATAGAGAAACACTAGAAGTAAAATACAAGGGTAAAAGTATAGCTGATGTACTGGATATGACAGTAGAAGAAGCACTAGAGTTCTTTGAGAACATTCCTAGAATAAAAACAAAAATTCAAACATTACATGATGTAGGGTTAGGATATATAAAATTAGGACAACCATCAACTACTTTGTCTGGAGGAGAAGCACAAAGAGTAAAACTTGCAACAGAATTATCAAAAAAGCCAACAGGAAAAACACTATATATATTAGATGAGCCAACAACAGGGTTACACATAGCAGATGTTCATAAGTTAGTAAATATATTACAAAGATTAGTAGATACAGGAAATAGCATTATCGTAATAGAGCATAATTTAGACTTAATAAAAACAGCAGACCACATAATAGATTTAGGACCAGAAGGGGGAGACAAAGGTGGTCAAGTAATAAGCATAGGAACACCAGAACAAATAGCAAAAAATGAACAAAGCCATACAGGTAGGTTCTTAAAGAAATATTTAGAATAAAAAAACATCCTCCCTTGAATATTTATCAAGGGGGGAAATATCTATTTACTGCTTACTTCAGCATATTTTTTTAATTTATCATATACTAATGCATTTATTGTTCCGTGATGGGAAATGTCCATCTTTATCTTTCTTTCCAGCAGGAACACCTGTTAAAACTTCAATACCTTCTTCAATAGAAGAAACTGCATAAATATGAAAATTACCATTTTTTACTTCATCTACAATTTCATCTGATAAGCTAAGATTATCAATATTTTGTACTGGAACCATAACACCATGGGTTCCATCTAAACCTCGCATTTTACATATTTGATAAAAACCTTCAATTTTTTCATTTACACCACCAATTGGTTGTATTTCTCCTTTTTGGTTTACAGAACCAGTAACAGCAATAGATTGATTAATAGGTACACCAGATAAGCTAGAAAGTAAGGCATACAATTCTGTACTAGAAGCACTATCACCATCTACTCCATTATACAACTGCTCAAAACATATACTTGCAGTAAGTGATAAAGGAAAATCTTGTGCAAACATTTCTCCTAAATATCCACTTAAAATATATACACCTTTAGAGTGAGAAGAACCAGAAAGTTCTACTTCACGTTCAATATTGATAATACCAGATTTTCCAGTATAAGTATTTACAGTAATTTTAGAAGGCTTACCAAAAGAATAATCTCCAATAGTCATAACAGTTAGCCCATTAATTTGTCCTACCTTAAAACCAGAAGTACTAATTAATAAAGTATTTTCACGTATCATTTCTGTATAACGAGCATCATATTTTTTTACACGATCAATACGTTCAGCTAATGTTTTATCTATATAATCAGCAGTTACTATTTTAGATTTTGACATTTTTGCCCAGGTACAAGCTTCAGCAACAATTTCTGATAAATCATTAAAACGAGTAGACAATTTCTTTTTACTATTAGCGAGTTTTGAAGAATATTCTACCATTTTTGCAACTGCGCCAGCATCAAGAGGTGGAAGTTCTTCTTGTTCGCAAAAACCATGTATAAAACGAGCAAGTTTTAATTTGTTTTCATCATTCTTTGGTGCATCATCTTCAAATTCTACTTTTACTTTAAATAATTTCTTAAAATCTGGATCCATAGCAAGTAAAGTATGATAAATATTACCACTTCCAATTAAAATGACTTTTAAATCAAGAGGAATAGGTTCTGGCTTTAAAGATATCATTACCATAGAAGAACGTTGGTCTACTGCATTTTCTATATTTAATTCTTTAATACGTAAAGCCTTTTTTAAAGCATCATAACATAAAGAATTACTTAACAAGTCTTTTGCTTGTAAGATAATATATCCACCATTTGCACGGTGTAAAAGACCAGGTTGTAGCATAGTATAATCCGTTTTTAAAGCACCATAATAGTTCTCATATTCTAACTTTCCAAACAAGTTGTGATAAGAATAGTTTGAATCCATCACAACAGGAGAGCCTTCTAATTCACTATTATCAATAAATAAGTTAACACGATAATTTAACCAAGGTTGCTTTGGTTCTTGTCTTGGAGCAACTGTTGGCTGTTGTGGCTGAGAAGGGGTAGGTTGCTCTATAAATAGAGAGACATTTTTTAAAATATCCTTTTTAACATTATCTAAAAACTTATTAATTTTCTTATTTCTTTTATATTTTGACTTAATATAGTTAATATGAGTATTAATTGTAAGTAAAGCAACATTAGATTGCCATTCTTCAATTTTTTTATCAGAAGCTTTTTCAATTGCTTTAATTTCTGCAATAACAGATAAAATTTGTTCTTGTACAATTCCAGACTTACTCTCGAACTCTTTTTTTATTTCATCATCTAATTTATCAAATTCTTCTTCTTCAACGGTTTTTCCATCAATAACAGGCATCATATAGATACCATTTTGTGCAGTTTTTACTTGAAAACCATGCTTCATAGATTCTTGGTTTAGTTTTTCTAAAAGAGAAGAACGCTTTTGTTCAAATTCTTGTTTAATTAAAGTTTTTTCTTTTTCAAAATCTTCGTTACTAAAAGTTTTATTAATATCTGCTTTAACATCTTTAATAAAGCCATCCATATCTTCTTTAAATTCTTTTCCAAGTCCAGCATTTAAAGGAATAGCAATCGGTTCATTTGGATTATCAAAATTATAAATATAGCACCAATCTGATGGAGTCTTTTCTTTCTTAGAAATACGATTTAAGTAATTCTTAGTATACATTGTTTTTCCAACACCATCTGGACCTTCAAGATATAAGTTGTATCCTTTTACATCTACGCTAACCCCAAATTCTAAAGCTTTAATTCCTCTATCTTGACCAATTCCAGTATTTATAGATTCAATTTCAGATGTATCACTAAATTTAAATACATTTGGGTTACAATAATCTTTTAATTGTTTGTAGTCTAATTCATTTTTTTTCATTTGTTTTTCTCCTATCTAAAAATAATATGTCATAATAATAGCATTCTCATTTTGTTTATAATAATTCTTCCTTTGACCAACTTTTTGAAAATGATGTTTTTCATATAAATGAATAGCAGGTAAATTTTTTTCATTTACTTCCAAAGTGAGAGCGGATAAGTTCTTTTTACTTGCCACATAAATTAAATGCTCTAATAATTTTGTTCCAATTCCAAAATTTCTATATATTTTTTTTGTTACAATATTAGTAATATGAATATCATCAATAGCACACCAAATTCCACCAAAACCGACTATTTCATCATCTTGCAATGCAACAAAATATTCAGAATTTGGGTTTTCTAATTCTTGTTTTAAAATATTTGGATTCCAAAAATCATCAAAATCTGTTTCAAGAATAGGTGATAGAACTTCTAAATCTAAAATTTGCATAGGACGAATTTCTATATTCACTTTTTTTCCTCCAATTCTCTTTCCGCATTAGATTTTTTTAAATAAAGAGGTAAAAGAGGTAAAGTTTCATTTGAGTTGTATGTATCAATACCTGCAATTCCTGTGCAAAAAGCTGATAAATTAGAATATTTTTCATCATTTTCAATAATGGCATTTTCTTTCAATGTAGATTTTAACACATCATTATAAACTATGCTACCATTTCCGACAAAAAAGACAGGTTTGTTACAAACTTTTAATATTTCTGTAACATTGTAAATAGAATCTGTAAATAAATTATTAATTTGTTTATAAATTCCATTTTTATGTTCAAATAATCCACAATATACATTATCATTTTTTGCATCAATTAAAGAACAAATAAGACCTTCATATTTAGAAAGATAGGCAAGAGAGGTAAGAGAACTAATTCCAATACAAGGTTTATTTGTAACATCACAAAAAGCGTTTATAGTAGAAATACCAATACGAATGCCAGTAAAAGAGCCGTGGACCTTTATCACAAACAAATAAATCTATATTATTAATAGACAAATTGCAAGCTTTAAACAATTTATCTATTAAAGGTATTAGTTTAACACTATGTGTATTTGCATCATTTACTATAAGTTCTTTTATTAAAGTTGTATCTTCTAAAATAGCTACTGTACATATATTAGAAGAAGTACTAATACTTAAAATTTTCATAAAAACCTCCGTTTTAGCAATGTATATTTGTTTTTCATACTAAATCTTTAATTATTTTTTCGTATTTTTCGCCATGAGCTTCAAAGTTTAATATTCTTTTAGAGTCTTCTTCAAAATCTCTATTAAATGTAATATGTAAATACTCTTTTGGAAGAGCTTCTTTTATTTGTTCACCCCATTCAATAAGGCAAATACCATGTTCAAAGTATTGTTCTCCACCAATAGCATAAAATTCATCTGGAGAAGATAGGCGATAAACATCAAAATGGTAAATATTAAGTTCATTTGTATAATATTCGTTTACAATAGTGAATGTAGGACTAGAGATTTCATTTTCAAGTCCAAAATGTGATAAAAAACCTTCGGTAAATTTTGTTTTACCAGAACCTAAATCGCCAGATAAAACAATAATATCACCAGAATGTAGAGAACTTGCGAGTTTGCCAGCTATATTTTTTGTATCATTTTCACTGTTTGAAATATAAGACTTCATTTAAAATTCTTCCTTTTTTGATATTTTATACACATATTCTATATTATTCTTAACAAAAAGTAAATTATTAGTATAAAAAATTAAAAAAAAATTGTTACTAGATAATGGTTTTAGATAAAAAATTGAATACAAACGTTGTAGGGGCGAGCATTGCTCGTCCGCTACATAGAAATTTCTATAAAAATATTTATTTGTATCTCAATTTATAATATATTCTCTTATTATTTTTCCTTTTAACGGTTGTACTATTCATCAAGTAATTTCTTCGAAGATGGACGAGCAATGCTCGCCCCTACAAATGCATTATATCAATGTCTTCGAAGATTTAAAAAAAAATACTATTATCTAGTAACAAAAAATTGTAGTAACTAAAAAAGTCGATTTTAAAATCGACTTTTTTAGTTATAGTATTATACAAATTAATCCGCCACTACCTTCATTTACAATACGTTCTAATGTTTCTTGTAGTTTTCCTTGTGCATCTTCTGGCATACGGCAAAGTTTATTTTGTAATCCTTCGTTTACAAGTTCATGTAAACTTTTTCCAAAAATATTAGATTCCCAAATTTTTTGTGGATCAGCTTCAAATTCAGAAAGTAAGTAATTAACCAATTCTTCGGATTGTTTTTCACTACCAACAATAGGAGAAACCTCTGTTTCTATATTTGCACGAATAAGGTGTATGCTTGGTGCTGTTGCTTTTAGTTTTACACCAAACCTTGAACCTTGTTTTACCATTTCTGGTTCATCTAAAATAAGTTCATCTATAGAAGGTGTTACAATTCCGTATCCTTTTTGTTTTACTTCGTCTAAAGCATATGAAATTTTATCATATTCTTTTTTTGTTGATGCAAGTGTAGTAATAGTAGAGAATAAATCTCCTTCATTACATATTTCTACCCCAGAAATTTCAGTCAAGATTTTATAGAAAAGTTCTTCTTTTAGGGTAATAGAGATATTAACATTACCATTTCCTAACAATATTTCATCTAAAGAAGTTTTATCTATAATATCAGTTTTGTAAATTTTACTAATAGATTTATCTACTTGTTTTAATATATTGACATCACAAAAAGCATCTTTTATTTGAGTATATAAACTTTGTTTTAACCAGTGGTCATCATTTAGACCATCAACCCATTTTGGAAAATTAATATTAATTTGCTCAACAGGAAATTCATATAAAATTCTTGCAAAAATATCGTTTAAATCGTCACCATTTAAATTAGAACAATCTGTAGGAATTACACTAGTTTGATACTTATCTTCTAATTTTCTAGCGAGTTCTTTAGTATATTCAGAATATGGCTCACTAGAATTTAAAACAATAATAAAAGGCTTATTTAATTCTTTCAATTCTTTTACTACACGTTCTTCAGCAGAAATGTAGTCTTCTCTTGGGATATCTGTAATACTACCATCTGTTGTAACCAAAATACCAATAGTAGAATGCTCTTGAATTACTTTTTTAGTTCCAA
The DNA here is from genome assembly GCA_947565445.1 of uncultured Clostridium sp. Lineage (GTDB taxonomy): Bacteria > Bacillota > Clostridia > TANB77 > CAG-508 > RGIG8482. Next base: position 16,795 of record CANOGC010000025.1, read on the forward strand.
TTTCAGCAGCTTGTTCAAAAGGAATTTCTTCTTCTGACCATGGAGTTTTTACCATTCTTGGTGTTTCATCTTCTAAATAACCAATAGCATTATTTACTAGATATCCAACACAATCTACAAGTCTAGTTTTTAATTTTAAATTATCACCAATTGTAATTTCTATAGCTTCATTTGGAACAAACTTTGGCTCTGTAGTCATAATTGTTCTACCAGCAGCACTTTGTGGCAATTCATCTTTGGCACGTTCTTTTTTATACTCATTGTCAATGTTTGGAATGACTAATAGGTCCATGAATTTTTTAATAAAAGTAGATTTTCCAGTCCTAACAGGTCCCACCACTCCTATGTAAATGTCTCCATCTGTACGGTTTGCTATATCTTGATATAAGCTTAAATTTTCCATTTATTATTTACCCCCTCAAAAAATGTTTGTACAAAATTAACTTTACTAATGTATATTTAGAAAAAAGAGGATTATTCCTATTTTTATTAAAAATTAACAAAAACCTTAATATATGAATAAAATGTAGTGGGATTGCAATCTATATTTTTTTATGGTAAAATATAGAACGTAATCCTAAAAAGAGTAGACTTGTAAGAGAGAAAGGATAGATGTTATATGGAACAAGCATTAGCTATAGTTATGGCAGCAGGAAAAGGCACAAGAATGAAATCTAAAAAATCAAAATTAGTACATAAAATATATGGAAAAGAAATAATTAGGAGAGCAGTAGAAAATGTAAAAAGAGCAGGAATAGAAGAAGTTATTACTGTTGTAGGATACCAAAAAGAACAAATAGAAGAGGTATTAAAGGATACAGTAAAATATGCAGTACAAGATGAACAATTAGGAACAGGGCATGCTGTTATACAAGCAGCTAAATTATTAGAAGGAAGAAAAGGAAAAGTTTTAGTATTAAATGGAGACCATCCAATTATGAGACCAGAAACTTTAAAAAAACTTGTAGAAGTATCAAATGAAAGAGGAGAAAGTGCTACAATTTTAACAATGGTTCATGATAATATATTACCGTATGGAAAGATTATTCATGATGAAAAGGGCAATATTAAACAAATTATTGAACACAAAGATTGTACACTAGAACAACAACAAATAAGAGAAGTAAATCTTGGCATGTATTGTTTTGATATAGAAGAACTACAAAGTGCATTAAAGGAATTAAAGAATGACAACGTACAAAATGAATATTACTTAACAGATGTAATTAAAATTATGTATGATAAAGGTTTAAAAACAGGTTCAATTGTAGTATCTGATAATGCAGAAGTATTAGGTGTAAATGACAGAATGGACTTACAAATTTTAACAAAGGCATTACAACTTAGAATTAATACAGAACATATGAGAAATGGTGTTACAATAGAGGATATTAATAATACATATATATATGATGATGTAGAGATAGGAATAGATACGGTTATTCACCCAAATACTACTATTAAATCTGGAGTAGTAATAGGAGAAGATTGTGAAATTGGACCCAATGCATATGTTCGTGAAGGATGTAGACTAAGTGATAAAGTAAAAATAGGAAGTTTTGTAGAAGTAAAAAAGGCTATAATTGGAGAAGGTACTAAAGTGCCACATCTTTCATATATGGGAGACTGCGAAATTGGTGGAAAAACAAATATTGGTTGTGGAACAATTACATGTAATTATGATGGATTTAATAAAAGTAAAACTATTATAGGAGAAAATTCTTTTATTGGGTCAAATACAAATTTAGTAGCACCAGTAAATTTGGGAAGAAACACATTTGTAGCAGCAGGTTCTACAATAACAGATGATGTACCAGATGATTCGCTTGCAATTGCAAGACAAAGACAGACAAATAAAGAAGGATGGAATAGAAAATAAGATAAAAAAAGTAGTATGGATTTAAGGTCTATGCTATTTTTTCTTGCAAATAATATGGTGTTTGAAATCATACTATATAAATTAATAATAAATAAAATATTTTGAAAAGTTTAATAATGTAACCAAAATGTAATAATAAAACTATTGACAAAGTAATAGAAGTAAATATAAAATGTATACATATTAATAAAAGAGAAATACTAAAAGAAGAAAAATTACAAACGAGAAGGAGAAAAAAGAAAATGAAAAATCAACAAAATACTACAAAGACATGCCCTATACATGTAGGGGCGAGCATTGCTCGTCCGATACTTCGGAGGCATTACCAAATACAAAAATAACCACGCTATTACGCTAATTGCCCTTGTTATCACGATTATAATATTATTAATCCTAGCAGGAGTAGTACTAAACCTAACGCTAGGAGAACATGGGATACTAAAAAAAGCAGAACAAGGAGCAGAACAGTATAAAATAAGTGAAATATTAGAAAAGCTAGAACTAGAAAAGGTAGATTTAGTGGCAAGAAAAAATGGAGAAATACCAAGTTTACAAGAATATATAGACCATTTAATAAATAAAGGAACAATAACATTAGCAGATGTAACAGACATAGACGATAATAATAAGAATATAGTAGTGGAAGGATATGTATTTTTAGTAGAAAAAGAAGCTAATGGTAATATAAAAATAACATACCAAGGAAAAGATACAAAAGAGCCTAAAATAGCAAATATACAAGTAACAGGAACAACAATAGATAGTATAAGTGTAAAAGTAATTGCAAGTAATGCAAGTGGAGCAAGCTATAAATATAGTATAAAAAACATAACTTTAGGGGAAACAGAATTTTCAGAAATAATAACAATAAGTGATAGTGAATGTATGATTTCGGGTTTGACAATAAATAATGAATATATAATACAAGTAGAATTAATAGCAAGTGAAGGAACAGATACAAAAGAAACAGGTATAATAAAAACAGAACCACCAAAAGTAACATCTATCACATTAGATAAAACAGATATAACATTACTAGTAGGTGATACAGATGTAATAACAGCAGAAGTATTACCAGAAAATGTACTAGATAAAACAATTACGTGGGCAAGCAGTAATGAGAGTGTAGTAACAGTAGATAATTCTGGAAATGTCACAGCAATAGGAGAAGGAGTAGCAATAATAACAGTAACATCAAATGAAGTAGGTACAGTAACAGCAACCTGTAACATAACAGTAACACCACCACCTCCACCAAGTGCAGGAGCAGGAGGAAAGAACCACACAGCAAAACAAATACAGTACACATGGGAAGAACTAAACACTCTTGCAAAAGTAATATCAGATAACTATGGAACAGAAGCAGGACAAGTAAACAATAACACAGCAGAAGTAAATGTAAGCATAAATGGAAAATCAGGAACATTAGGAATAGGAGACTGGACAACAGTAAACGGCAAACAAGTACGAATACTAGGGTTTAACCATGATGCCTTAACAAACAAAGTAGCATATGGAGAAGGAGAAACAAACACCTATGCAGGAATAAGCTTTGAATATGTGGAATGTATAAAAATAGCAAGAATGAATGCTAGCAACACAAATGCCAATGGATGGGGAGCGTGCGAGTTAAGAGGAACATTAAACAATACAACATATAATAGTTTGGAAAATAAGCAATATATAAAAGAAGTAAGTAAACAATATATAAAAACATATACTCAAGCAAATAGTGTAGCTACATCAAATGATAAACTATGGTTATTATCATGTTCAGAAATTTGGAATAATGGATACCAAAGTGGAGCATATGGATATGCAATAACAAAAGAAGGAGAGCAATATAAATATTATAAAAATATAAACGCAAATAATGGGAGTAACAATACAAATATTGTAAAAAAGAACAGCGGTTCTAATGTCGATTGGTGGCTTCGTTCGCCTGGTTATTACTTGGGCTATCATTTTTGTTGTGTTGACTCAAGTGGCGGAAGTCGCTATAGCTCTGCTGAGCTTACTACTAAGGGTGTTGCACCAGGATTTTGTATATAAGGAGAGTATATAATTAAGTTAAAAAGAGTTTTTAAGAAATTTATAAAATTTACTTGAAAACTCTTTTTTTCCGCCAATATGAAGTTGATTTTTTTCTTGCAGTTCAAATTAAATTGTGATAAAATAAGAAAAATGTCAAATAAAGGTGGATTATAAATTGAAAAGTGAGATAGATGAACAATATAAATACATGGAAAAAGTAGCTAAAGTAAATGAAGGACAAAATTTGAAATATGCCATATATACTATGGGATGTCAGCTAAATGAAAATGACTCTGAGAAAATTTCTGGAATGCTAGAAAAAATGGGGTATTCTAAAACAGAAGAAATACAAAGAGCAGATTTTGTTGTATTTAATACATGTTGTGTAAGAGAAAATGCAGAAGACAAGTTATTTGGTAAAATTGGTAAAATGAAAAGACAAAAAGAAGAAAAAGGAACAATAATAGCTATTGGTGGTTGTATGATGCAAGAAGAACACATTGTAGAAAAACTTAAGAAAAGCTATCCATTTGTAGATATTATTTTTGGAACACATACTATGCATAAACTACCAGAAGACGTATATCACATTCTAGAAAAAAGAACAAAAATAGAAGACATTATAAATATAGATGGAGAAATTTATGAAGGACTTCCTATAAAAAGAAATGATGAAACTAAAGCCTCTGTTACTATTATGTATGGATGCAACAATTTTTGTACATATTGCATTGTACCATATGTAAGAGGAAGAGAAAGAAGTAGAACTCCAAATGATATTTTAAAAGAAATTCAAGAACTTGCAAATGAGGGATATAAAGAAATTACATTATTAGGGCAAAATGTAAATTCATATGATGGTGGAAATGGTTACAAATTTTCTAATCTATTAAGAGATGTAAATGAAATAGGAGGAATAGAAAAAATACGATTTGTATCACCACATCCAAAAGACTTTAAAGAAGATGTTATAGATGCAATAAAAGAATGCGAAAAAGTATCAAAAATAATTCATTTACCACTTCAATCTGGAAGTAGTAATATATTAAAAAAGATGAACAGAAGATACACTAAAGAGCAATATTTAAGCCTAGTAAAACGAATGAAAGAAGAAATACCAAATGTAGTATTTTCAACAGACATCATAGTAGGTTTTCCAGAAGAAAGTGAAGAAGATTTTGAAGATACATTAGATGTAGTAAGAAAAGTAAATTTTGAGCAAGTTTTCATGTTTATATATTCAAGAAGAGTAGGAACACCAGCAGATAGAATGGAAAATCAAATACCAGAAGAAATAAAACATGAAAGATTTAATAGGTTAAAAGAATTAGTGGAAAGCATGATAGAAGAAAACAACAAAAAATACATAGGAACTACCCAAAGTGTAATAGTAGAAGGAAAAAGCAAGAATAATCCTAATATGCTAACAGGAAGAACAGACTCAAACAAGGTAGTAGTGTTTGATGGAAAAGAAGAACTAATAAACACAGTAGTAGACTTAAAAATAGTATCAGAACATATGTGGTACTTAAAAGGAGAAATAAATAAAAAAAAGGATTAGCATTATGATATCAAAAATAGAATTAGTAGAGATATTAAGAAAAAATTCAGTTAAAGAAGAGATAATAGAAAAAATTGTAAGTAAATCAATAAAAACACTATTAGCAATAGGAAATGCAGATAATATAGCGAGAATATTAGATGTACTACATAAAAATAATATAAAAGATGAAACTATAGCAAATTGTGTATATATATTAGCAAAAGGAAATGCGGACAATATAGAAAAAATATTTGAGATATTGTATAAAAATAGAATAAAACACGAAACAATAGAAAACTGTCTAACTGTATTAGCAAGAGGAAAAGCAGATAATATAGAGAAAATAATTGATGTACTAAATAAAAATGGAATAAAACCTAAAACAATAGAAAAATGTTTAAGTGTATTAGCAAAAGGAAAAGCAGATAATATAGAAAAGATATTTGATGTACTGAATAGGAATGGAATAAGACGAGAAACAATAGAAAACTGTTTATATGTATTAGCAAAAGGAAAAGCAGATAATATAGAAAAGATATTTGATATATTGAATAAGAAAGGAATAAAACACGAAACAATAGAAAAATGTTTAAGTGTATTAGCAATAGGAGAAGCAGATAATATAGAAAAGATATTTGATATATTGAATAAGAAAGGAATAAAAGACGAAACAATAGAAAAATGTTTAAGTGTATTAGCAATAGGAAAAGCAGATAATATAGAAAAGATATTTGATGTACTGAATGAAAATGGAATAAGACGAGAAACAATAGAAAACTGTTTATATGTATTAGCAACAGGAAAAGCAGATGAAATAGAAAAAATATTTGATGTACTGAATAAAAATGGAATAAGACGAGAAACAATAGAAAACTGTTTATATGTATTAGCAAGAGGAAAAGCAGATAATATAGAAAAGATATTTGATGTACTGAATAAAAATGGAATA